>NZ_JADOVC010000011.1:0-117887 GCF_015751645.1 Flavobacterium sp. CG_9.1 | reverse complement strand
TCGGGTTTTCAATCCGCCCATAAGGGACTTACACCCTCTGGAAAAATACACGCTGTAAGTTTTGTTTTCTAATTCGACAATTTGTATTTTCGAATTTTTATTCAAGCTTACAGCGTGTGTCCTGCTCATGCAGGGCACACACACACGCTAAACGCAATTGCTGATTTACGTTAACGGGAACTTGTAGTTTCACGAATTATATTTATCTAGGCAGAGAGAACTCGCCTCGCTTGCATCAGCAACTGACGTTTAGCGCGGGAACGTTAGCGGATATTTTGAGGGAAACGACAAAATTCGAGGAATAAAACTAAAAAAAAGAATCAAATAAGTGGAAAGAATTGAAACATTAATTCAGATAATTATTGGATGTATAAGTGTTTATTTTATTGGAAGAATAATTTTAGATAAATTTAGAGATATAAAGAAAATATCAAATAAAATTAACGATGAAACAGAACAGACAAGTGATTTAAAAATATTTTCATATGTGTACAGAAATGTATTATTAGACTTTGGAACTGAATTTAATTATTGTAAATTTTACTTTTATGAAAATGAAATTTACTTGTATTGTAGAAATACATATCCAACAAATATTTATAAAGCACCTTTTATTTTAAAATACAATGACGAAAATGATTATTCATATTTCAGTAAATTTATTTTAACAAAATTTATTCTAAACGGAAATGATTTGAAAATTCAATTCAAAAATAAAAATCTAATTGGAACAAAATTGACACTTAATATTGTGAATATATCAGAAGATGATAAAAAAGTTTTAACTGAAAAATTTAAATAGAAAAAACATCCGCTAACAGCTAAGGGTTCGTTGGGCTTGAAAAGCCAACAATGAACCCGCGGTTGAACGGAACCGTTTACATGCCGTTAACTTTATGGAGTTATCGTAAAATTAGTAGAAGGATTATCAAGAGGATTTAGAGTCCTCTTTTTTTTGTCGTATCATGAAAGTGGTTTTTATCGTGATTTCCTTCACATTTACTCATAAAATCCCTTACCCATAATGCTAACTTTCACAGGGACTTGAGCTGTGGCTATCGCCAAGATACCAAGCAGGCGGACCACGCTGGTCAAAAACCGCTATTCGATGCAAATTGCCTGTTTTGCAACAAGGGCATTTGGGGAGAAAAGGCTTCTTCTCTACTTTTTCTAATACTTTTACTTGTAGCTTTTCTTGTAAAAGTTTTAATTTTGTCCGTTTCCACGTGCTATCCCGATCGCGCTGGTATACCACAATCGGTAGCGCAGTTTTGAAAAATGTGCCCACACTATTGAGCAAAAATTAGTGAGCAAAAAATACAAATAACACAAAAAATGTCTACAAAGTATAAAGCCACAACAACCGAAGATGCTTACTTCATTACGATAACTACACTGGGCTGGGTAGATATTTTCACCCGATTAAATCAGTATGAACTTATCATTCAAGCGTTACACCATTGTCAAAAAACAAGGGTTTAGAAATCTATGGCTATTGTATTATGCACAGCCATATTCATCTGCTTTGCAAAGCAACAGATAGTTTTATGTTATCTGATATGATGCGTATTTCTAAAAAATATACCTTAAAGAAAATTATTCAGACCATTATAGAAGAACCAGAAAGTAGAAGAGAATGGATTTTGGATTATTTTAAAAAAGCTTGTCAACATTTAAAACAAGAACAACACTAAAAAGTTTGGCAAAACGGCTACCATGCGGAACACATTTACAGTAATAAATTTATAAAGCAAAAAATGGATTACATACACAATAATCCTGTGAAAGATAAAATTGTAACGACGCCCGAAGAGTACTGTTTTAGTTCTGCAAGAAATTATGCTGCATTAAAAAATGAATTAGAGGTGATTTTATTAGATTTATTTTAGTTGCCAATTGCAATGGGCACAGTTTGCAAAACTGCGCTAACGATTCCCTGAAAATAAGAGAGAGTCAACACAAACAATAATAATTAGTAACAATTCGATTACACATAGTAGGTTCAATACTAAATTATAGCTCCTTTTTTACAGATGCCACTTTTTTATAGCGTACCTTACAGATTAAATGAAAATCATGAAAGCACTATACATCATCCTCGGAATTGGATCCGTTATCTTCATCGGAACTCAACTTTTTGCCATGAGCAGTCAAAAAAATATAGAGACCTATCCCTACAAAGTAATCAAGAAATACAAGAACTTTGAAATACGAACCTACGAAGCCACTTTGTTTACATCGGTGCAACTTTCGGGAAATAAATACAAGGAGTCTTCTAGTAAAGGTTTTTCAATTTTGGCAGGCTATATTTTTGGTGGAAACGACAAAAATGAAAAAATAGCCATGACTTCACCGGTAGCCATGTCTCTTGATGATTCCATGACGATGATGTTCATGGTTCCAAAGAAATTTAAAAAAGAAACGCTTCCTCAACCCAATCAATCCGAGATTAAATTTCGCGAGGAACCTGCAAAAACAGTTGCTGCGATATCCTTTGGCGGTTGGGCTAACGATCAAAAGATTGCTACCTATAAACAGCAATTAAAAGCTGCTTTAAATGCCGAGGGAATAAAATACACCAATCGATTTTACTTTTTAGGCTACAATGCACCTTACGAAGTTTTTAATCGAAAAAATGAAATTATAGTGGAGTTGGAAACTAGTATTCCACAAATCGCACGGTAGATTCAGTAAATACCGCGGCTTCCTGTTTTAAGGCTAATTTTAGAACACCGTTCGGAAACCCAATCAATCCGAGATTAAATTTCGGGAGGATATATCTCACAGGAACTATAGCGCGATTTTATCGAGTTTTCTTTTACCTTTTAGTCTACGACAAATCAACTATATTTACAAAATAGTTAGAGCGTTTTGAAAACTTTAATTTTTTTTACACTAAATAAGATTGACTTTAATTCCACTGTGTAATAAATGAAAAAATACTATTCCATTATATTATTAATATCAATTATTAATCTGGGATTTTCACAAGTAAAAAAGAGACTTTTTTACTTGTGAAAACAAAGTAGAAATAACAGAATTGAACTTTTATAAGCAGAAAAATCCTCAAAAGAATTTAGGTTTATATTTTGAAAATGATACCATTGCACTGTCCTTACTGATCAAAAGAAAAAACGATGGTCAGCTTAATGACAGTATTTTTAAAAATTTAAAAAAATCTCTTTCCGCTGATGTAAAACTAACTAATGAGCTAATGGTAATCGTTTATTATCCTGGAAAAGACCAAAGTAATAGCACAGAAATAATTTCCGAATGGAACATTTTCGATGCTGATTATTTAAAAAAACTAAAGCGAATCGGTACCTACAATCATTTTTGGATTTATAAAGATGATGAAAACTTAAAATATTATCATCCAACTCAAGTAAAATGGGAACAAGATAACAATCAACTTATTGAAAAATTGTTTTTTAAAAATCATTATCCTTGCTTTAGCGCTGTAGTTATTGACAAAAAAGGAAAATATAGCACCTACTTTGGAGAGTTTGGGAAAACTGAAATTTGGGAGCTAGCCAAAGAACTAATGGAAGAGAAAAATTAGGATAAAAAAAAATAACAACTTTGGCCAACAACTATTTTAATATCTTTGAATTGCACGAGTTCAGTTAAAACATAATAAGTAAACAACTAAAATAATACCGATGAAAAAAATAATAGCAACGCTAATTGTAGTTTTGAGTTTTATTGCTGCTAAAGCCGCTGAAAAAGAAATTATCGCAGACGTAGTTTTTGAAAACTTAACCGGCCAAGAACTTAAATCTGGCGAATTTTTCATAACCGAAACAAATGAAAGAATTGCGATTAATGAAACTAAAAGTTTCAAAATATCATTGCCTGGCACAGGCAAATATCAATTTGGATTTACAACAAAGGACTTTACGGCTTACACCTATTATCCCGCGAGAATTACCGCCAAACAAAATATCATAACAATTCGATTAGTTGCAAAAACTGAAGCGACTTTTAATACGAACACGTTCTCCTTTCCAATGAATTTAGACACAACTCTGACTAATAAACAAATGGAACAACTAATCATTGCTGGCAAATTAAACTTTATTATGCACGGACTGGACAACAAAATACCAAAAGAATTCGCTGTTTTCAAAGAAAAATACGGAATTGGTCTTCGTAAGGAGAATTGTGTGATGGACCCAATGTCGTTTAAAATAGCAACTGAAAACAATCAACTGATTGCTAGTTATTTAAATAAACAATATGGAAATGATTGGGTGAATGAATTGCCAAGCAAACCATTTGGAATCAAATAAAAACGTTCTAAAAAAAATCATCAAGGATTCACAAAACATTTTCCATGACAGTCAATAAGTATAGGGAAGATAATCCTAACCTATTGTACATTTTACGATATCAATTCATTTCCATTTACGCAAATGGATTCATCAAAAATTTTGTAGACTTTAAGGTATTTAATGGCCTCGATTTCGGCATTTGTAATTGCTAAATTATCCGAATAATGATGCATCTCATAATGTTCAAGGACCCCTTTTTGTTCTAATACTTTGATTTGTAGTTTCGCTTTCTGTCTAAAATTAGCCAATTCCAGCTCAATTGTTGTCAATTTTTCTTTTGATATTTTAAGATTTCCATTTTTATAATTGGACAAATTATAAATTTCAAGCAAATCCATTTCCTCTACTTGCTGGATTAAAATCTTCAAATTAAACGGATTGTTTACCAATGGCAGTATGATTCGTATGGATCGAATGATTCGCTTTACCACAGTTGGATCTTGTTTTCCCCACTGAAAAATTTGATCATAACAAAAGTCGATAAACTCCTCAAAATTAAATTCGTTGATTTGAATTTTTTTTGATCCTAACGTTCTCGAATCTGCTGAAGGAAATTCTTTGATGGCTAATTCTTTTGCAATTTCGCCAATTTGATCAATACAATTCAAGCAAGTAGTAGGGTCATTCACTGCGGGCGAAATGGCTTTTATTGCAATGTCAACTAGTTTTCTAACGCCAAAATTAATATCCTGCGTATGACTCCTAAATTGGGCCACCTTAAAAGTATCTTTTACTATAATGCTCACTTCCTGTTTCAAAATATTGATTTGACTAGGTTTGATTTCCTCACTAAAAACTAAGGCCAAAAGTGTAGTAGTGTCTTTCATGATAAACTCTCCTACAATGGGTTTCTGATAGGCATTCTCAAAAAGTGACCCAACATCAGACTTCAAGATAAATTCCGATAATTTTTCCAATTTTTTATAATTCACGCTGTCCAAATAGCCCGTTTCAAAAGGACTGAGGATTAGAATTTTAAATGTATCAGGATTTATGACAGCACGCTTATAAAGTAGATTTTTTCCAACAATCCAATTTTCGGGATACAAATTAGTAATCTCCTCCATCATGTCTATTTTAATTCGATTGGTGATACTAGAAACATTCATATTGACACTTAAGTAGGTAATCATCTTAGGATAGGACCAAGCCAAACCATAAAAAGCAAAAAGAGAACCCACAAAAAGGGTTAATAAAAAAGGTCTTTGATAAAAAAACACCGAAGCCAATTGCGGCAAAACGCACAATGATATAGTTCCCACAAACAACCCAATAAATTTTTGCATTTTAAAATCCGTAATTAAAAAATGCCGTAAAATTCGGGGTGAAAATTGTGAAGATGCCAATTGCATGACTACAAAAATCACTGAAAAAGTAGTGAGCGAAATTCCAATTAGGATCGAAATCAAAACGTTAGAAACTGCGATCAACCGAGAGTACGTGTCGAAAATATTAATTTTAAAAAGCACTCCAAAATCTATATTGTACTCTAAAATCATCAAAGCAGAGCCAATAACCAGCGCATAAACAGCACCTAAAAATGTTCCTAAATCTTTTAATTGATGGATAAATATATTTTTAATCTTATATTTAAGTTTTTGTGTCATCATTGTTTCTTTAAAAAGTAAAACTACTAAAAATCAGTTTAAAAATTCGAAAGTAAGCACAGATCGCTATCTTTTTATTACAACCAGCACAACCATCATATAATAAAAATGACACTCTTTATTGATCTGCAGTTGGTCTTATAAAATTGTATGCAAAAATACCTCTTAATTAATGTATTGTTATTTACTTTTGTTTGCATAGAAATAAACCGTTTTATTTCCTCCAAAAATGAGGCAACTACCATCGAGTTAGTATCCTTTCTCTAATTTAAACTGTATTACTAATGACTTTACAAATAGAAACTCCTGCCCTGCTTTTTGGTGCCACATCGTTAATTTTATTAGCTTATACCAACCGGTTTTTGACACTTGCCACAATTGTTCGAGGACTAAAAAAAACATACAAAGAAAAAGAGAACGATATGATTTTACTGGAGATCAAAAATATGAATTTACGTTTGACGCTCATACGCAACATGCAATTGGCAGGTGTGTTGAGTTTATTCCTTTCCGTTTTTGCCATGCTCCTGTTGTTTATAGAGCAACAGACGGCTGGAATTTATCTTTTTGGATTGAGTTTATTAGGATTATTGATTTCGTTAGGATTGTCGTTTTGGGAAATAAGTATTTCCGTAAATGCCTTGCGTTTGCATTTGAGTGATTTGCTTCAGAAATAATTTTTTTAAAAAGACATAAAAAAGAGCTGTAAAATTAAATTTCAGCTCTTTTTTAGTTAAAGCAAAACACTACTGATTTAAAATCCCGTCTTCTTCCTTCTTCTCTTTGTTTAATAAATTCGGATTTTCTTTGGCTAATTTATTTTTTGTCGGAATCTTGTAATTAAGACTGAAGCCGAATTTCCTCGTATCTTGTTTACTGCTTATAAGCAAGGGCGTTTCAAACGAATTGAAAGCATTTCTATTGGTATTCAAAACATCATCCGCAAAAATAGAAAGTGTTAATTGCTCTTTCAGAAACTTTCTAGAGAATGTTAAATCCAAAGCGTTTCTGATGGGTTCCACGGCTATGAAATAAAAGTAATTGCCTTTAGGAATAATGTAATTATAATTGGCCACAAATTTTATCTTTTCTGGCAATACAATTTGCGACATTAAGTTAAACATCCAAAAGCCGTTAGTATCAACATTTGGAATTTGGTGGTATTGATAGCCGGCATACACATATAAAAAATTCATGGTGTCTGGATTCACATTCATTTTCAAAGTTTCGGTTAAACCTTTGGTAAACAACATGTACGGAATTGGCATTCCAACACTAAAATTATGAATCTTCACCTCGGGAATATTTTCATTAGTGTTGACTACCAAATCAGCATCAAGCGTGACTCTATTTATCACTTGATTCTTAGCTGAACTGATATTGTAACTAATAAAAGCGTAATCAAAAGCACTCAATTTTACCTCGTAATTATCAAAAATAGTAGGTTGTAAGTTGGGATTACCGGAATAATCTACGTTTGGATTTTGATAGTTTGTATTGTTTGGGTTCAAAGCCGAAGTACTCGGTAACGTGATTTTTTTATTGTAATTCACGTTAAAATTAACTGAATTGCTAAAATTATATTGCGCACTTGCATTTGGGAAAAATCGAAATTGCTTAAAAGTACTCAAGACAGCCACATCTGTTTTACCAGTAATGTTGTACTCCTCGGCGCGACCACCCACTATAAAATTCATTTTGTCAAATTTAGTATGCACTTCTAAATACGAGGCCGCGGTCCTCCTTTTATACTCTAAATTGGGAACACCTCTGCTAGCTGCATCAAAAAGCAACTCTTCGTACAAAGCACCCAAACTCACTTTTCCTTCATCAGAAAACTTGATTGGTTGCGAGTAATCAACCTTTGCATTGTATAAATTTTGATTCGAAGAATTGGCTAAAGTCACTGCTGAATTCCCCACTGGACTTAATTCAAAGTCATTAGTATTGTTGTTGTAATTCAACTTGAATTCTAACTTTTTGGCTGTATTTTTAAACTTTTTCTGGTAGGTAACCACAGCATCTTGGCGCAAGCCTGAACTCATAGAGGCATCATTAGTGCTAAAACTAGGTCCATTTCCAAGCGTGTAACTGTCATTGTTGTTTTGAGTCAAATCGTAATTCAAGAGCAAACGATCGTTGCCAATATCAAATGTCAATGCCGATTTGATAAAATTGTTTCGTCCCACACGATCTGCATCTGTTTTGGAAAGTAACGAGTTCATCCCATTTTCCTGTTTTTCCAAAGCTGTCCACACCGCACTTTCTCTATAATTTTGACCCAAATTCAACTGCCATCCAAAATATTTATTCTTAGCACTCAACAAAAGACTGTTGTTCATTCTCCACCGCACCTGATCATAACTCGTAAAACTTGTACTGTTAGTATAAGTGGCACTCAAGTAATTCTTCGCATTTTTATTAGTAATAATATTCAAAATCGCTCCACCAGAAGTAGCGGGAAATTCAGCTCCAGGTTGTGTAATAATCTCTATTTTTTCAATAGCATTGGCAGGCATTCCCTCTAAAAAAGCGTTCAGTTCAGTAGTCGAAATATTTAATGGTCGACCGTCCAAGAACACATCCAGTTGTTTTCCCTGGTACATCATTCCTGCAATATCCGAGGCTATTACCCCCGGAAGTTTTTTTATTCCTTCCAATACCGAGCCTGTGTTTAAACTAGGTTGGTCTGAAAAATTAAAAATAGTACGGTCTGCTTTTTGCTCGATTGCTTTTTTTGTTTTTATAACAGTAACCTCATTTAATTCAGTTGTTTTTTCGGGAGCTTTTTCAGGAGTAGTTTGAGCAGAAACGGCAAACACACTTGCAAAAGTCATCATGGCGATTAGACCTAATTTTCGCATATTTTTTTATTTGATTTTTGCTATAAGACTTTGTAAGATAATATTTGTTACAGTTTTTCGAATAATTTTAGTCCCTAAAAAAATCTGTCGTAAATAAATTCATCTATCTTTGCCCGCTTTTTAAAATTGAAAAAAATGATAAAAAATAGTGTATTAAAAGGAGTTTTACTAGTTGGTCTAGGTGCTACGAGCTACGGAATGCTGGCCACTTTTGTAAAAATAGCCTACGGTGAAGGTTTTACCACGCCCGAAGTTACCATCGCTCAATTTGTTTATGGAATTACGGGAATGCTGTTGATTAATCTTTTTCAAAAAGTTAAAAAAGGAAGTGGTGTAGTTAAGGCATCCAAGAAAAATATTTCTCAATTAATGCTGGCAGGAACTTCCTTAGGGCTGACTAGTATTTTTTATTATTTGGCTGTAAAATACATTCCTGTTTCGATTGCCATTGTTTTATTGATGCAAACCGTTTGGATGGGTGTTTTATTCGAAATGATTCTAGAAAAGAAAAGACCGTCAAACCAAAAAATAATAGCTGTCATTATCGTACTTTTTGGCACAGCGCTTGCCACAAATCTCATACAAAGCAAAGTAGATTTAGACTGGCGTGGCATCGTTTTAGGATTTTTAGCAGCGACCTCCTTTACGACAACAATGTTTACGGCTAATCGGGTTGCTAGTCATGTTTCCTCAGCACAACGCAGCCTTTATATGCTGCTTGGAGGCGCAGTAATTGTAGCTGGATTTGCCATAGCCACACAAACAGGGGCATTCAATTTTGAGATTTTCCTAAAATGGGGACTTATACTAGCGCTGTTTGGAACTATAATTCCGCCTTTGTTGTTAAATGCCGGTTTCCCGCTAACAGGAATTGGTTTAGGAAGCATCGTTTCGGCCCTAGAACTGCCTGTATCAGTACTAATGGCGTATTTTCTATTGAGCGAAAAAGTAACTCTGATCCAATGGATTGGCATCATTTTGATTATTTTAGCGATTGTGATTATGAATGTTAATTTTAAAAAATTCAAGTAACTTCAATTTGACCGTATTTGCTTTTATTTCATTTAAATTTTTATAAATTCGTACTAAATAACTTTATTATGAATTTACCTTGGCATTTGTACGTGATGGCTTTTATTTACTTTATTGCTGGATTAAACCATTTCAGAAACCCGAGACTGTACCTGAAAATCATTCCTCCGTATTTTCCGAATCCAAAATTATTAAACCAAATTAGCGGTTTAGCCGAAATAATTCTAGCAATTGCATTGTGTATCCCAGCGGTTTCAAATTATGGCGCTTGGGGAATAATTGCCTTATTGATTGCTATTTTCCCAACGCATCTCTACATGTATTTTGATGAAAAAGCGAGAATGGGCTTGCCTAAATGGGTTTTGCTTTTGCGAATGCCTTTACAATTACTATTAATTTTTTGGGCCTACCAATATACCTAATCCCGTGAAATCACTCTTTGAATCTTCATCAGAACCAGTATATCTTGACTTGCCAGATGCTGAGATTATTTATTATCCTCACTTTTTTGACAAAGAAGAAGCTGATCTTATTTTTGCCAAATTAGAGTCAGAAATCCCGTGGCAGCAAGACGATATTAGGGTATATGGTAAAATTCATCCGCAACCTCGTTTGACCGCTTTATTTGGCAATGAAGGAAAGCCGTATTCTTATTCTAATATAACCATGCAACCGCACCCATGGAATTTACTTTTGCAAGAGATAAAGGCAAAAATCGAAACCGTCGCGGCTACTACTTTTACAACGGTATTACTCAATCAATATCGCGATGGAAAAGACAGCAACGGCTGGCACGCCGATAACGAAAAAGAATTAGGCGTAAATCCGGTAATTGCATCGGTGAGCTTTGGTGCAGAACGAGCGTTTCAACTGAAGCATAATTTTGAAAAAGAGTTAAAAAAAACTATTATTCTGGAACACGGAAGCTTATTATTGATGAAAGGGACAACACAACATTTCTGGAAGCATCAAATTCCAAAAACAACAAAGACTATCGGCTCCAGAATAAATGGTACTTTTCGGGTAATCAAGTAGATATTGTCTTAAAAATGTAGTAGATTTGAAATAAATATTCTAATCATGAATGATATAATTGCCTATTTTTCTACTATTCCTTCATCACATAGAAGTTTAATTCTTGTGGGTGGCATCACTTTTTTCTGGCTGATAGAAAATGCATATCCCCTTTTTAACTTCAACTACAAAAAATGGCATCATGCGGGTATCAATATTTTTATGACATTTACCACTATTGTAGTCAATTTTTGCTTGGCTTTCATCTTGTTGAAAACAGCTGATTGGACTATTGCAAACCATTTTGGCATTTTGCAATGGCTACCTAAAATGTCGGTATGGCTTTATGCGCTTGCGGGTCTGCTGCTACTGGATCTAATTGGAGCCTATCTAGTCCATCTAATAGAACATAAAACTAAAATCCTATGGCGATTCCATTTAATTCATCATACGGATACATGGATAGACACCACCACAGCAAACAGGCATCATCCTGGTGAAAGTGTGATACGGTTTACCTTTACTGCGCTAGGTGTTTTAATCATTGGAACCCCCATGTGGCTGGTTTTCCTTTACCAAACCCTATCTGTTGTAGCAACGCAGTTCAACCATGCTAACATCTCGCTACCAAAAAAAGTAGATACAATCTTGAGTTATTTTATTGTTTCTCCAGACATGCATAAAGTACACCACCATCATGTTCTTCCTTACACGGATAGTAATTATGGAAATATCTTCTCCATTTGGGATAGACTTTTTGGTACTTTTATGACGCTCCCTAAAGAGGAAATCGTTTACGGCATCGATACGCATCCCCATCCTGAAGAGCACAATGAACTAAAAAATTTATTAAAAATACCCTTTCAAAAACAACCTTTAAAAAAAAATCAGTAAAAAATATAAAAAAAGCAATCTTTTGATAAAAGCTAAATATTTTTTTCTTAATATTGGTATTAAATTAGAATTGTAATTTATTAATCATTAACACTTATTTGAATTAATTTTCACGTGATGAAAAAGAGTAACCGAAAAGAATTGAACTGGGAGCAAACAGAAAAACTTGTTACAATGGCTTTAGAAGAAAAAAACCCTTTTGAAATCATCAAAAAAGAATTTGGTCTGGCCGAGAAAGAAATTCTTGAGATCATGAAAAAGAAGATGCCGGCTGAAAAATTCGAAATGTGGAAAAAGAAAGCGACTGCAAACAAACCAAAACCAAAACCCGTTAAAATTGACGATTTTGATGAAGATCTGGATGGTAAATATTATATAAAAAACAAACTTGACTAAAGACAAAACTCCTGAATTTCAGGAGTTTTTTTGTTTATTTTCTTTAAAATCTAATTAATGTGGTATCAGTACTAGTAAAAAACGATAATTTTATTTTCGAAATTATAGGACTTCATAAAATTTGGGCAATGGAAAGCAAAATTATTGTACCAAAAACAAGCATCATCAGAGCCCACCAAGAATCAGAAGATTTTACCTTTTGGAAAGGCTTTAGAATGCCAGGAACTGAAATCCCAGGATTAATTGCTGCCGGAACATTTTATAAAAAAGGCAGGAATTTTTGGGACGTCATGAACAAAAAAAATGCGGTGGTGGTCGAATTAAAAGACCATTATTTTAAAAAATTAATAATAGAAGTTCAAAACCCAGAGGAAATACTGCATCTATTAAACACGAAATAATCCACTTCATCACTGCAATTCGAAGACCAAAAACACTAAAGATCTAATTCGGTCTGCTCCAAATTTAACGCCTAAAAATTATAGTACAATTCTAGAAATCTCCAAACCTTACTTCGTAGTAAAGGTGTTTGCAACGGTACAAAATAATTTTAAAACTAAAGCTGAATACCACAAAGCGCTTCTTTCGCATTTAATTACAACAAAACAATATAAACGTAGCTAAAGAAAACTGGCCAAAGTAATACAACTTGTTCCAACAAAAATCGCAACGTATTTATTTTTGAGAACGCTGAAAATCCTGTCTAATTTTTTGTTCTTTCAGAATAGTATTTAAAAAAGGCTTTGTTACCGATTCAACTTCACTTTCAGAAATATCCAATACTTTAGGATCCGTAACTAATTGCAACCATGGTTTAGAAGCGGCAAAATCATAGGCGCCAAAAACGATTACCGGAGTTCCTTTTACCTTTACCGTTTCTGGATCGGCTAATTCCCATTGCTCTGCCCAATCATACAATTTGCGCGCATCCTTTTCTTGCAGTCTTAGACAAGAATGAGAAGCGGGATATCCCGGTAAAGCATATTGATGCCATCCCACACCCAATTTATTTTCTATGTTAAAATTCCAATGTAGTTCCCACTCATCATCAAAAGTACTGGTGGTTTGCTCTGCTTTCCAGTTTGTAAAAAAAAGACCCTTAGGAGTTTTATCTTTTTCACGTCCCATATTAGTAGGACCAGTGTAAACTAACTGCCCTTTTTCATAGGCCGCAAAAGTTTGTGTAGGATACGAAAAAAAAACAATCTTATTAACTTCTTTCAAGGAAGAAACCTCTAATGGAAATGGGAAGTAAAATTCTATATCTCCGCTACTATCATCTGGAATAACAACAGAATCCATTTCTTTAAAATTAGCTTCATCTGTTCTATTAAGGGCGTATGCAATATTTAATTGCGCAGCATCATTACTGTTTTTTGACAAAAATTCTTTAGCACTTTCGATATGATAGGCCATTTTTTTTGGCTCGTGTCTCTCTTTGACAGTAACAGTTTCAGTTGTTGTATCCTGTTTATCTTGTTGTTTACAAGAAAAAAACAAGATTGCAATACTAATATTTAAAATAAGGGCTATTTTTTTCATAAGAGGATTTTATTATTTTTGTGAATAATTATTTGCAAAAATGATCTTTTTTACAAAGTTGATTGTTACATAATTATGATATTTTCTTGTCTTATTTAAATATTGGCAAAACTTAAAGCCGACACCGCTTTACACCAAATGGCTCCATTTAATGGTTGAAGAAGTTATTTGCTACCAAGTAAGCACAACCTATAACAAGATCTTAAGCTTCTTTTTTAGAACTACAAAAACGTTAATACTATGCCATTTTACATTTTAGTACCGCTTAAAAAAAGCTAAACACTTAACTTTGCTAATCACGTCACACAAAAAGAAAATAAGATGAACGACTTAAAAAATAAAAATGCACTGATAACCGGTGCCGGAAAAGGAATTGGTAAAGTAGTTGCTATCGCTTTAGCTAAAGAAGGGGTTAATGTAATCCTAGTTGCCCGAACACAATCGGATTTAGATCAAGTAGCGCTAGAAGTGAATGCTTTAGGAGTTAAATCATTAACCCTTATTGCTGATGTTGCCAACATTGATTCAGTAAACGCCGCAGTAGATAAAGCCTTATCTGAATTTAAAACAATTGACATTCTAATCAATAACGCGGGAATTGCTGCTTTTGGTAAATTCCTCGAACTAGAACCTGAAGCTTGGGAACGTATTATCCAAGTCAACTTGATGGGAACGTATTATGCGACACGTGCCGTTTTACCAAATATGATTGAAAGACAAACTGGAGATATCATCAATATTTCCTCGACGGCAGGATTAAGTGGAAATGCGTTAACCAGTGCGTACAGCGCTTCAAAATTTGCGGTTTTAGGATTGACAGAATCATTGATGCAAGAAGTTCGTAAACACAACATCCGAGTTACAGCTTTAACACCAAGCACTGTTGCCACTGATATGGCCAAAGAATTGAAACTAACCGATGGAAATCCTGATAAAGTCATGCAAGCCGAAGATATGGCCGAATTAATCATCGCTCAGCTTAAATTAAACCGTCGCGTTTTTATCAAAAACAGTAGTATTTGGTCTACGAATCCGTAATTCGTTTATATTTTTACATACAGGAGCGGATGCATAAAACACAAAACCATTAAGAAAATAAGTTTCATTAAGTTTTTCGCTTAATTTCTTAATGTCTTAATGGTTTAAAAATTTTAATGACTTGATTTAGTACACCCTACTATTTTTAAAAGCTCCTGCACTTCATGTTAGTCCCAAAAACTTAAATGACTTATATGTTTAAAAAATGATTTAAGCTTTACACCAAAACCGAAACAAAATCCATCCGAACGCTTCCATCTTCATCGATTTTAGTCAAATTGATTTCATGCAACGTATTTACTAATTCGGGATTCCAAGGTGTTTTTACTTTTACGTAATTCTCTGTAAACCCGTGAATATATCCTTCTTTATTTTCACTTTCGAATAAAACAGTTCTATTGCTACCTAACTGACTTTCATAAAAAGCACGGCGTTTTTTTACCGACAATCCACGCATCATTTTACTTCTTTTCACTCTTACATTTTCAGGAACTACGCCATTCATTTCGGCCGCTTCTGTATTATCACGCTCCGAATATTTGAAAACGTGCAAATAAGAAATATCCATTTCATTTAAAAAATTATACGTCTCCAAGAAATGCTCGTCCGTTTCTCCGGGAAAACCAACAATTACGTCCACGCCAATACAAGCGTGAGGCATGACTTCCCGAATTTTATTTACTCGTTCTGTATATATTTCACGTTGGTAACGTCGTTTCATTAATTTCAAAATGTCATTGCTACCGGATTGCAACGGAATGTGAAAATGAGGAACAAAAGTCCTGCTTTTTGACACAAATTCAATCGTTTCGTTTTTCAATAAATTAGGCTCAATAGATGATATTCGCAATCTTTCGATTCCTTCAACCGCATCCAAGGCTTGAACTAATTCCAGAAAAGTATGTTCGTGTTTTTTATTTCCAAATTCTCCTTTTCCGTAATCGCCAATGTTTACACCGGTCAAAACAATTTCCTTAATGTCTTGCGCTGAAATAGCTGCCGCATTTTGCAATACGTTTTCTAAAGCATCACTTCTGGAAATTCCTCTTGCTAGTGGAATCGTGCAATACGTACATTTATAATCACAACCATCTTGCACCTTCAAAAAAGCACGCGTTCTGTCCCCTATCGAGTAACTTCCCACATAAAAATCTGCTTCAACAATCTCACAAGAGTGCACTTCACCAAAGTCATTTTTAGACAAATCATTAATATAATCTGCTAGTTTAAATTTTTCGGTGGCTCCAAGAACTAAATCAACCCCATCAACTGCCGCCAACTCCTCAGGTTTCAATTGCGCATAACAGCCCACCGCCGCAACAAATGCTTTATCATTCAATTTCATTGCTTTTTTTACAATCTGCTTGAATTGCTTATCCGCATTTTCAGTCACAGAACACGTGTTTATCACGTACATATCAGCCACTTCTTCAAAATCCACACGATCAAAGCCTTCGTATTCAATAGAACGAGCAATCGTCGATGTTTCGGAAAAATTTAGTTTGCAACCAAGCGTATAAAAAGCAACTTTTTTTCTTTCTGTCATATTCTTTTTGTTTGTGCGAGTCCCTTACTTCGTCGGGTCAGGCTATCCGCTGTATCTTTTGTTGCGCTATCGCTCCACAAAAGGATGCCGCTGCTATCCTTCTCGCAACGTGCTGCAAATTTACACACAATATTCTTTAAAACGAAATCTATAATTTTCTGGATATTAGCATTATCTTGCACTAAAAATCACTTCATGAAAAAATTAGTTTTAATAGCATTAGGTTTCGTAATGGCACAAGTACATGCTCAAAATAACGTGGAGTGGGATGGAAAATACCAGTTGCAACTTTCCGATTTTCAATCTAATGCTACTCAAATTGGTGCTGTAGATATAAATAGCATTCATACGGCCTCCAGTCTTGATTTTGCATTCCAAATGAGTAATGTCGAATTTATGTTTACCAAAAACTTTAATGCTAAAGTAATTTCCTCATTCAAGCGGGATGCCGCATCTATTATCGCAACTGACAGTATTACTGCGAAATATTTATTGAATTTTGCACAATACGAATTCGACTTATCTGAACTGTATGCCAGAAAACTACGAAAAGAAATATACGATAAAAAAGGTACTTTTTCTGACGTGAGTTTTTTACAGGTCGTATTCAACAGCATTCAGCAACAATACACTGAAGATCATGCCATGGCTTCAAAAAATACTAATCTTGGTCAAGAGGAGGAGAAACTCGCTGCAATCCATTCTGCCGTGCTGCAAAATATCAATGAATTACCTGATTTTTGTAAAAGCTGTAAACCACCAAAAAAAGCCAAATAAACCGTTTAATTGAAATTACAAACCTAAAATCCCTAATTCAAGATAAACCGTCGCACTACCTCAGCTACACCATGATTATTATTGGAGGCAACAATAACATCTCCTTTATCTCTCAATTCTGGATCCACATTATCAACCCAAACACCCAATCCTGCATATTCAATCATGGATAAATCATTGCCTGCATTTCCTACCGCAATAATTTCGCTTTGAAGGATGTTCAGTCTCTCAGCCAAAAATTTTACACTTGCTGCTTTATCAATTCCGTTTTGTGCTACTTCCAAGAAAAAAGGTTTTGACATCGAAACACTCAAATGTGGCATGGCCTCTTTTAAATCTTTTTCAACTTTTTTAAGATAGCTGGGTTCTTGTAATAAAATACATTTTACCGCAGCAGTAGTCACAGCTTCCTTGAAATTTAAAACTTTATCATGCTGCAGCCCTGTGATATTTTTCTCGATATCAATATATTCTGAATCGGTTTCACTAACTATTTTACCATCGATATACGTAATAATATCTGTTTTACTCTTGATACTATAATCATACAATTCATGAATTTGCTGTTGCGTCAAGGTTTGTTCAAACAACACTTTATCTTCTTTTAAATCCGTAATTACGGCGCCGTTAAAAGACAGCATATATGAATTATTGATATCCAATTGTAATTCTTTGGCAAAAGCAGTCATGGCTAATGTTGGTCTGCCCGAAGCCAAAACAACATACACACCCAATTCTTGGGCCTTAAACAACATGGCTGCATTCTCTTTTGAAATTTTATGGTCATCAGTCAACAAGGTGTCATCCAAGTCTAAGACCAACATTTTATATTTCATCTCCTCCTTTTTGCAATTATAATTTGAGCTTAAATACTCATTCTAAATTCTTCAATAACTGGATTTACTTTGGCAAATTCTGTTTCTTGAACGAACAATTCAACTGCTAAATCCGAATTTCCAAAACCTCCCAATCGAGCCGATTGTATGTTGTTTTTCACCACTACATCTACACCAATTTCTTCAATTTTTTGCTGTAAAGCCATTGCTAGAATTTCACTTCCCGAAAACACTTTCATTAATCCCATTTTTTCTATTTTTTATTATTTGATACCGTCTTCATCCTTTTCTCCCTCTGATTCCTCTGTTTCAGTAGCCGTTTCTTGCTCTTCCACACCTTCGTCTTCTTCATCTTCGTCTTCTTCCTCCTCTTCTTCTATTTCGAATAAAAAAGGTTCTACTAACATTTTGTCAGCCAAAATGGCTATTCGTTCTGTTAACAGATCTGAGAAAATAATACGTTGCGTTTTTGTAATACTATTCGAAATACGCATGATTTTAGTTTCATGACGCAGTTTCAAAATTGGATCTGCATCGTCCAGAATAAGCATTTTTAGTCTGTTTACATTAAATCCAGCGGTGGTAAACATATCACTCAATTTATTGGGCGTTCCAATCAAAACATCAATTCCGGTCGAAATATAATTTTTATCATATTCCATATCGCCTTTGTCGTGCACTCCATAGACACGCAAGTCCGTGTATTTTCCAAATTTTTCAAAAAGGTCTTCCATCTCCAAAACCTTAGCTTTGTCCTCTACAATGACTAAAGCACGAGGCGATTCCTCACCCTCACGAACTAATTGTTGAATTACATTTAGCACAATTGTTGTCGATTTTCCACTCCCTTTATCTGCAATAATAATACAATCCGCACCACTTTTCAGCGTCGAAAATGTTTCTTTTTGCATCGTATTAGCCTCGATCAAACCATTTTCTATTAAGGCTTCTTGTAATTTTTCGTTTATTTTTTTTAGTTTCATTTTTTTTATTTCACAAAGATTTTCAAAGGGATCAAAGACCACCAAGAACTTATAGTTACTGAATCAAATATTATTCGATTGAATTATTACATTCATTTTTTTTATAATCCCAATTTCCTCCACTATCCAAGCAACTATCAATTTGAAAGAAACGATACGTTTTAAATGCTAAAAACAAAATGAAAAGAAGTAAAAGCAAGATCTGATACTTTTTAAATTTTTTCATTTACTACTTAGATTAAAAAACGACTTTTATTTGCTTGCAAACAGTTTGACATCATTCTCGGAAATTTCGCTTCCGCCAAGGATAATTAAACGCTCCACGACATTTCGTAGTTCCCGGATATTCCCGGTCCAATCGTATTCCTGGAGTAAATTGATCGCTTCTTTAGAAAACTTTTTTACCACATTTCCTTGCTCCAAAGCGATTTTATCGGCAAAATGCGCAATTAACATCGGAATGTCGTTGCGTCTTTCATTTAAAGCAGGAACTTTTATCAAGATAACTGCTAAACGGTGGTACAAATCTTCTCGGAAACGCCCTTCAGCAATCTCCACTTTCAAATCTTTATTGGTAGCCGCAACCACACGCACATCTACTTTAATGTCTTTGTCTGCTCCTACTCTAGTAATCATACTTTCTTGCAACGCTCGCAATACTTTGGCTTGCGCCGAAAGACTCATATCTCCAATTTCATCTAAGAAAATAGTTCCTTTATCAGCTGCTTCAAATTTTCCTGCTCGGTCTTTTACTGCCGATGTAAAGGCGCCTTTTACGTGACCAAACAACTCACTTTCTATCAATTCAGATGGAATCGCAGCACAATTCACCTCAATTAAAGGAAAATTAGCTCGCACACTTTTTTCATGTAATTGATGGGCAACGAGTTCCTTTCCTGTTCCATTGGGTCCAGTAATCAAAACACGGGCTTCCGTTTGTGCTACTTTTTCAATCATTATTTTAATATGATTGATCGCTTCACTTTCGCCAATCATTTCGTAGTTTTTACTGACTTTTTTCTTTAGGATTTTGTTTTCCACTACTAGTTGCTTTTTGTCTAAAGCATTGCGAACCGTATTCAATAATCGGTTTAAATCCGGTGGTTTTGAGATGTAGTCAAATGCCCCCAAACGCATTGTATTAATAGCCGTTTCCATGTCGCCATGACCAGAAATCATAACCATGGGGATCTCAGGCTTGATTTTTTTTACTGCTTCCAGTACCTCAACACCGTCCATTTTTGGCATTTTGATATCACACAAAACCAAATCGTAGTCGTTATTTTTTAATTTTTCAAAACCTACAACACCGTCTTCAGCCTCTTCTACTTGATAGGTATCATTTTCTTCAGAAAGTATTTTTGTCAATACTCTTCGGATTGCAGCTTCGTCTTCTATGATTAATATTTTCGGCATATTCTTTATTTTTTTTTAGCCCTGATGGAAGCGGCATCCTTTTATGGACTTTTTCAGTCCAGAAAAGATATAGCGTACAGCAGGAATCAGCTCCTAAAATTAATTAGGATTCTTTTTATTTATCTTTAATATTTTAACCATTTGTACAATTCGCCCCAAGTTGGTTTTTTGCCGTACATCAGTATTCCTATTCGGTATATTTTTGCAGCAAACCATACCACTGAAAAGAAGGTCCCAAATAACAAGGTTACTGAAATTGCTATTTGCCACAAAGGTACGCCAAACGGAATTCGCATCAGCATGACAATTGGCGATGTAAGCGGAATCATTGAAAAAACTACTGCGACTGTACCATGCGGATCATTAATAACCGTGAAAAAACCTACATAGACACTCAACATTAATGGCATAATAATAGGCAAAAGGAATTGCTGTGAGTCGGTTTGATTGTCTACAGCTGCTCCAATGGCGGCATAAAAAGAGCTGTATAAAAAATAACCGCCTATGAAATAGATTACAAATCCAATTAAAATACTTGCAATGGGTAAATTCCAAAGCTCCTTGATATACATTTGGGCTGTTCCAGTCACTTCTTGCTGAGCGGCTTGTATCAATTCTGGTGACAATTTAGCGGTTGGTCCCACATCTACGCCAAAAAATAGCGAAGCAGCAAACATCAGTGAAAGTCCTATAAGTGCCCAAATGAAGAATTGCAGCAGTCCTGCTAATGCAGTTCCTATTATTTTTCCCATCATCAGCTGAAATGGTTTCACCGAGGAAATAATAATTTCTACAATTCTGCTGGTTTTTTCTTCTATCACACTGCGCATCACCATGTTGCCATAAATAATAATGAACATCATTATTAAATAGCCAAAAGCGCCACCAATACCTATTTTAATTTCGTTAAGTCCTTTGACACTTTCTTCACCAGATGCTTTTGATAGACTAATGTTTATATTGGCCTTAGCCTTCGCAATGGCTAGTGTATCCAGTTTTGCTTGGATAAAATTCGTTTTGGTCAATTTATCCGTAATGACCTCTTGAACATTTTCTATGAAGGAAATACTCGGACTATTATTAGAAATAAATTGAATTTTATTTTCAAAATCCTTTGTGCTTTCTACTTTAGGTATGTACAGCAACCCTTCATAATTTTCGTTAGTGATGCTGTCCTTTAAAAATTTTAAATCAATAACCGATAAGTCGAGGTATTTATATTCCCCATTCTTTTGATTTATAGCTGTAAACTCCTGCGCAAACAAACCGGATTCATCGTGAATTGCGATTCGTTTGGTATCGGCTTTCATCGTACTTAAATAGCCTACAAATGCGGCAAGTCCAACAAATAATAACGGACTTAAAAAAGTCATGACGATAAAAGATTTATTGCGCACCTTGGCAATAAACTCTCTTTTTATGATTAGTGAAATAATACTCATTTAAATTTTTGATTGGTGATTTCAGGTTGATGATTTTAGAAACTTAAAATCAAAGCGCTAAAATTGTGTTTTTATTTACTAACCGTTTGAATAAAAATATCATTAACACTCGGTATTTTTTCAACAAAATGGGTGACTTGACCGCGTTGCGTCAAGACCTGTAATAACTCGTTTGGCAAAGCCGTTCCAAGTTGAATTTCCAATTTTAACTCGTTATTAAGCGATTTAAAATTTGCTGGTGCAACGGTGAATTTCTGGGTAATATCGTACATCAAACCCTCCACATTATCCGATAAAATTCCCACTTCATAGCTATTGGTTTTAAATTGTCTTTTGACATCGCTTAATTTTCCTTCTATCAACTTATTAGATTTATGGATCAAAGCAATATGATCGCACAATTCCTCGACACTTTCCATCCGGTGGGTAGAAAAAATGATAGTGGCTCCTTCCTCCCTAAGCGCTAGGATTTCATCTTTAATAATAGTGGCATTTACAGGATCGAAACCTGAAAAAGGCTCATCAAAAATCAGTAGTTTTGGCTTGTGTAAAACACAAACTACAAACTGAATTTTCTGCGCCATCCCCTTAGAAAGTTCTTGAATTTTCTTGTTCCACCAGCCTTGAATTTCTAATCTTTCAAACCAGTATTCCAGTTGTTTTTTGGCTTCAGCCTTTGAAAGTCCCTTCATTTGAGCTAAATACAAGCATTGTTCACCCACTTTCATGGTAGTATACAATCCTCTTTCTTCAGGTAAATACCCTATATATTGAACGTGTTTGGGTTGTAGTTTTTCACCATCTAAAATAATCTCACCACGATCTGGCAACGTAATCTGGTTTATGATTCGGATTAGTGATGTTTTACCAGCTCCATTTGGACCTAAGAGTCCGTAGATACTCCCCTTTGGAACTGTCAATGAGACACCGTTTAGCGCTACGTAATCCCCATATTGCTTTACGACTTTATTAACTTCAAGTATAGTACTCATGCTGAATTTTTAATTGGTGTAAAAGTAAATAATTAGTACCAAAATACTTAGAATAGTTACATAAAAAACCCATTCTTGTTAAACAGGAATGGGTTTTATTTTTTTATGTAGTTGGATTAAATAGCAGCTACTATTTTATTTAAAGAAGCGATACATCGGGTCTCTTATGAAAACATATCTTTTACTTTCTCAAAAAATGATTTATCGGATTTCTCAGGATTTGGAATAAAATTATCATCGGTCAACGCATTTTCAAAAAACTGTTTTTGTTCTTTGTTCAATGTTTTTGGAGTCCACACATTCACATGAACCAATAAATCTCCATTCCCGTATCCGTTGATACTTGGAATTCCTTTTCCTTTTAATCTTAAAATTTTACCAGATTGAATTCCCTCTTCTAGTTTGATTCTCACTTTGCCGTTTACAGCCTCAATATCTTTTGAAATTCCAAGCACCGCCTCAGCAAAGCTAATGTACAAATCAAAGTGCAAATTCTCTCCTTCACGTTTCAACGATTCGTGTTCTAATTCTTCAATGGCAACAATTAAATCTCCTGGAATACTATTTCCTGGGGCATCATTACCTTTGTTAGACACTTTCAACTGCATGCCATCAACCACACCCGCAGGTATTTTTATTGAAACAGTTTCATCTTCAAGAATCATTCCTTGAGAATCAGCTTCCGTTGGTTTTTTATCTAAAATTTGACCAGAACCTCCACAAGTAGGGCAGGTTGAAGCCGATTGCATTCTACCAAGAATTGTATTGGTCACACGCATTACTTGCCCTTGACCGTTACAGGTAGAACACGTTTTATAAGTCACGCCTGGCGCTTGAACCTTACGTTTTACTTTTACTTTTTTCTCGACACCATTGGCAATTTCTTCCAATGTCAATTTTACTTTAATACGCAGGTTGCTTCCTTTAGCACGACGAACTCCTCCGCCTCCGCCTCCAAAACCACCAAAACCACCTCCAAAAATATCACCAAACTGACTGAAAATGTCATCCATATTCATTCCACCTTGACCGCCGCCGCCAAAACCTCCAGAACCATCAAAAGCTTGATGTCCATGTTGATCGTACTTTGCTTTCTTCTGTGGATCACTTAATATTTCGTATGCTTCAGCAGCTAATTTAAATTTTTCTTCTGCCGATTTGTCTCCAGGATTTTTGTCAGGGTGATGCGCTATAGCTTGCTTTCTATATGCTTTTTTAATTTCGGCAGCATCGGCACTCTTTGTAATGCCTAATATTTCGTAAAAATCTTTTTTCATTTTTATTTTTTCTTGTAAAAAACACAGACGCGATTCATTGCGTCTCTATACTTACGCATTACTGACCTATTACCACTTTTGGAAAACGAATGATTTTATCTCCTAGTTTGTATCCTTTTTCAAGAACATCAACAATTTTACCTTTCATCTTATCTGACGCAGCAGGAATCTGAGTTATGGCTTCTGCAAAGTCAGCATCAAATGCATCTCCCGCGTTTACCTCAACTTGCTCCAATCCTTTAGCTACCAAGGTGTTTTTTAATTTTTCATGAATAAGCTCCACTCCTTTTAACAAAAGTTCATCTTCGGATTTGCTTATTTCTATAATTGCTCTGTCAAAATCATCCAATACAGGCAACATGGCTAATAAAACTTCCTGATTTGCCGTTTTGAATAATTCAATACGCTCCTTAGTAGTTCTTCTTTTGTAATTTTCGAATTCAGCGAATAATCGTAAATATTTATCTTTCTCTTTGGCTAAATCTTGCGTCAATTGCTCTTCTACACTTAATTCCTCAACAATGATTTGCTCTTCACTGGCATTATTCTCTAATGTCGCCTCCTCTAATTCTTGATCGATTTCTGTATTTTCAGTAGTCATATTACTCGTATTTTTAAAAATATTCTTAAAGTTCATTTTTATTCTTTTCTTTGGATTGCAAAAGTACTGCCAATTCTTTTTAAATGTCAAATTGTCATCTTTTTAATAATTTCACTTTTTGCAGCTACATAAAACAGAACAAGTTAAAATTTTAAGATTATTTTAAGATTATCTTATTATTGTTTTTTCTAGCTTTGTTAAAATTTTTATTTGATACTGTTTCTATAGTAAAAATTCTAGAGTTTATTCTCAACAATTATTAATTCACCATTACTTTATATTTAAAAAGCTTCGTTTACTTAAACGAAGCTTTTTTTATGTCTTTACTTTACGAACCTAGTAAAGCTTCCTTCAAACTTTCAAAATTCAGTGAAAGCTGCTCTCCCGAAATTAGATTTTTAAGTAAAAATGTGTTGGATGTCATCTCATCTGGACCAACGATAACGGCAAAAGGAATTCTTCTTTTATCCGCGTGCTGAAATTGCTTCGCCACCTTGACAGCATCGGGATACAATTCTACTTTTATTCCTGCCGCTCTTAATTTTTGAATGGCTTGTAACCCATAAAAAGCTTCCGTTTCTCCATAATTTATAAATAGTGCTTGAGAAGTTGCCGAGACGGTTTCTGGAAACAAATTCAATTCTTCAACCACTAAATAGATTCGGTCTAATCCAAAAGAAATCCCTACACCGCTCATGTTTTTCAAACCAAAAATTCCAGTCAAATCATCGTATCTGCCGCCGCCGCCAATGGATCCCATGGAAACGGATTTTGGAGGAGCGACTTCAAAAATAGCTCCCGTATAATAATTTAATCCTCGGGCTAAAGTTACATCTAAGTCTAACACAGCGTTATTCAATCCAAGCTTCATGACATTGTCACATATAAAACGCAATTCTTCTACCCCTTTCAAGCCTTCCTCTGATTCAGAAAGCAAAACAGAAAGTTTTTCTATTTTCTCTACAATGGTTCCCGTGAAATTAAATAATGGTTGCACTTTTGCAATTGCTTCGGCAGCAATTCCTTTCTCCATCATTTCTTTTTTGACTCCGCCCTCTCCTATTTTGTCAAGCTTATCTAAAGCAACTGTAAAGTCAATTAATTTATCAGAAGCGCCAATAACCTCAGCTATTCCTGATAATACCTTTCGATTATTGATTTTTATGGTTACGCCACTCAAACCCAAATCAGTAAAAACAGCATCGTAAAGCTGCACCAATTCAACTTCTTGCCAAAGGGATTTAGACCCTACAACATCCGCATCACATTGAAAAAACTCTCTAAAACGTCCTTTTTGGGGTCGATCTGCACGCCAAACCGGTTGGATTTGATAGCGTTTGAATGGAAATTCAATTTCGTTTTGGTGCTGCACCACGTACCGTGCAAAAGGCACCGTTAAGTCATAACGCAACGCTTTTTCCGAAATACTCGACGTCAGCTTGGTGCTCTCCTTACTTTCCAAATGTGCGGCATTGGCTTTCGCCAAATAATCGCCGGAATTCAATATTTTAAAAATCAAACGATCGCCTTCTTCGCCGTATTTCCCCATTAAGGTTTCGGAATTTTCAAATGAAGGAGTTTCTATTGGCTGGAAGCCAAATTTCTCGAAATTACTTTTTATAATCTGTATAATATACTGCCGTTTTGCCACCTCAGCAGGTGAAAAATCTCTGGTTCCTTTTGGAATGCTCGGTTTTGATGCCATTTTATGAGTATTGGATTTTAGATTTTCAGATTTTGGACGTATTGAAAACTCCAAATTCTAATTCTTTGCAAATATCCTATTTTTAAAATTATTCTGTTTACAAATTTCATCATTTTATTGCAGGACAACTAGCCCGGATTGAAGTGAAAATGAGGCAGTAAAAAAATAATAATGTTTTCTTGCTGGAAAGAGCGACCGCAGGAAGCTCCTTTCAGGCAATTGAAAACAAATTATTTTTTGCTGTCGCATTGTAACGGAAAGCGGGAAATGGCTTCAAATAAAAGAGATTGCAATAAATTAGTTTTTAGCTAGAGAAAACCTGTAACAAAAATTGTATTTTCGTGTCAAACCATTATGATGTTAAAATTATTCAAAGAAAATATTCGGATTGCATTGGGTTCTATTAGAACGCAATTGTTACGAACGGTTCTTACTGTGATGATTATCGCTATAGGAATCACAGCTTTAGTCAGTATCCTTACGGTTGTTTCGGCACTTGAGAACACCATCTCCTCTGATTTTGCATCGATGGGAGCGAATACTTTCAATATGAAACAGTATGAAAATACGACGCGAAATCGTGGTGGTGACGAGCGTGTCATCATAAATCCAATTATTTCCTATCCTGAAGCAGTGGCCTTCAAGAACAAATACACGTATCCTTTTACGGAAACGTCACTTTCTTTTACGGCAACATCCGCTGCTGAAGTAAAATATGAAGCGACTAAAACTGATCCCGAAAATTCTATTCTTGGAGTGGACGAGTATTTTATGACCAATTCTGGTTTAGAAACCAGCGCTGGACGGAATTTTACCGGTTTTGACATCGACAATAATGCTTATGTATGTGTTGTAGGATCTGATTTTGAGAAAGGATTGCTAAAAGACGTGAATCCAATTGATAAAACAATCGCAATCCGAGGCGCTAAATTTAAAGTTATTGGAGTGTTGAAAGAAAAGGGATCTACCTTTGGAAACAATCAGGATTTACGCGTTTTAATTCCTATTCAATTGGCCCGTTCTTTATTTACGGCCCCCAACATAAACTACACCGTAAGTGTTATGGTAGGCAAAAAAGAATTGCTAGAACAAGCATTAGACAATGCTACAAGCACCATGCGCAGGGTTCGTAAATTAAGCCCTGTAAAAGACAATAATTTTGGTGTTGTTCGCAGCGACGATCTTATTAACCGAATTTTAGGAATCACAAAATACTTAGGACTGGCCTCTTGGTTGATTGGTATCATCACCGTTTTAGGCTCTTCTATCGCCTTGATGAACATCATGATCGTTTCCGTGACGGAGCGTACTCGAGAAATAGGAGTTAGAAAAGCTTTGGGAGCCAAGAAAACAACCATCGCCATTCAGTTTTTTATAGAGACATTATTGATTGGTCAAATGGGTGGATTGGTAGGCATTATTTTTGGAATTCTGATTGGATTTGGAATTGCCACCGCAATGGATTTTGCATTCGTAATTCCGTGGGGCGCTATTATGGCAGCTTTTATTACTAGTTTCATCGTAGCTATTGCTTCGGGCTTGTATCCTGCTATCAAAGCTGCGGTTCTCGATCCGATTGAAGCGTTGCGTTACGAGTAAAGTACCGTGCCTTGCCGTTATGATATGAAAAAAAACATGTGGATTAGTTAGCCAATTTAAATTGCTTATTGAAAAGCCTTTCCTGTAATAACTGTGGGGATTATCCTTTTATGACTGAATCAGCTTAAAAATCAGAAGAAAAAACGTTATATTCTAAACGCTATCTAGTACATTTTATCATCCTATCATTACCATAAATATCTTTTCGTAATTCGATATTTTTGAAATGCATTTGCTGCAGCAAATTAATCATTGCTGCCCCTAAATATTGATTGATCTCAAAGTACAACAGTCCGCTTTCAGTGAGATTTTCTAGAGCTAATTCGGCTATTTTTTTGTAAAAAATCAACGCGTCATCATCCTCTACGAAAAGAGCCAAATGCGGTTCATTATCTAAAACATTTTTTTTGATTTCTTCTTTTTCCAAATTTCGAACATAAGGAGGATTTGAAACTATAATATCAAACTGTTCGTTGATTCCTTCAACTGCACTTAATGTAACCGCTTCTAGAATATTTTGATGGATAAAATTAACGTTTACTGTATTATTGGCAGCATTTTTTTTGGCTGTAGCCAAAGCCTTTTCAGAAACATCAATAGCAAAAACGGTAGCATTTGGAAGATTTTTTGCCAAGGAAATAGCAATACAACCGCTTCCTGTGCCGATATCCAATATTTTTAGAGTAGTAGATAGTTGTGTTTTTCGGTGATCCGATAGCATCCAATCAACCAACTCTTCTGTTTCTGGTCTTGGAATCAAAACGTGTTCATTGACACTAAAATCCAATCCATAAAAGCTCGTTTTACCTAACAAATATTGTATTGGGATTTCTTGTATCAACGGTGCTAAAATCGAGTTCCATACCGCAACTTCTGAAGCAGAAAAAACCAAATCAGGATGCAGCGCCAAATCAATTCGTTTCAGTTGTTGTTTTTCCTCTAAGATTAAGTAGAAAAAACTCTCTGCTTCACCAGCATCATAAAGAGGGGTGAGTTCTTGAATAAAATGAGCTCTGTACTCTTTAATTTTCATGGTTTATAAGTATCAATTTAATTGTATAGCAGACAAAAAATAAGTTTAAAATGGATTGCTATTTAAAAATATAAGGAATAATGATTAATTGCTGTTTCTACTCTTTTATCTCTAGTGTTAAAAGAATTAAGTCATAATCATTATTCTAAATTTTTCAACATCCAAATGGGACAACTCACATGTCCTGTACTACCCATTGGAGCTGAAATGTATTCAAAACCAACTTTTTTATATAATTTTTGTGCGTCAAGCATAAAGGGCATTGTTTCTAAATAACAGCTCTCAAAACTAAAATTCCTTGCGCTTTGTAAACACACCGCCATCATTTCGGCACCAATTCCCAAACCGCGTGTTTCCGGCAGAAAATACATTTTTTGCAACTCACAAATAGTTTCCGCTTCGTTTTCTAGTGGCGCAATTCCAGCAGAACCAATAATTCTTCCGTTATTTTCAACCACATAGTACACAGATCTTGGTTTGCTATACTCTTCAAACATAAAATCCAAATAAGGATCTTCATAAGCCGTCCCTACTTTTGGAATATTCAATTCATCAAAAACCGCTCGTATCAATGCTGCAACTTCTTGATTATCTTCTCTATTTATTTTTCTGATACTGTAATTTTCCATTTTTTAAAAATCTAATTATACCTGCAAAAATAGAAATTGTTTATTATTATTCTCCAAAGTTTTGAAACAAAATCATAAACTCAAAAATTACTACTTTTGTATGGTGAAAATACATGAAAAATATATAAGAAGGTGCATCGAATTAGCTGAAAATGGTTTAGGAACAACGTATCCAAACCCCATGGTAGGTTGTGTGATTGTTTACGATGGAAGGATAATCGGCGAAGGTTGGCACAAAAAAGCGGGTGAACCACATGCAGAAGTAAATGCTGTAAATTCCGTAAAAGATAAGACTTTATTGAAAAAAGCAACCATTTACGTAAGTTTAGAACCGTGCAGTCATTTTGGAAAAACACCACCATGCTGCAATTTGATTATCGCTAATAAAATCCCAAAAGTGGTCATAGGAACTATAGATCCTAACGAAAAAGTGGCGGGAAAGGGAATCAAAAAGCTAATTGAAGCCGGAATTCAAGTAACTGTTGGCGTACTAGAAGAGCCTTGTTTTGAATTGAACAAGCGCTTTTTTACTTTTCACAACAAGAAAAGACCGTACCTTATTTTAAAATGGGCAGAATCCAAAGACGGTTTTATCGCTCCAATGGAAAAATTAGAAAAAAAACCCGTTTGGATAACCAATGGATATTCCAGACAACTAGTCCACAAATGGCGCACTGAGGAGCAGGCAATTCTGGTGGGAACACAAACTGTGATTGACGACAATCCTAAACTCGACGCACGAGACTGGCGGGGAAATAATCCTGTCCGAGTAGTTTTAGACCAAAATAATCGCATTCCAGAACATAGCCAAATTCTTGACAGTCACGTTAAAACTATCCTTTTTTCTAAATTTAAAACCGCTGCTGAAAAAGAAAATGTTATCTTTGAGATAATTGATTTTGAGGAAAACGTAGTACAGCAAGTAGTTCAATCGCTGTACGAACATCAAATTCAGTCCGTTATTATTGAAGGCGGAAGGCAAACTTTGCAATCTTTTATAGATGCCAATCTATGGGATGAAGCACGAATATTCGTTGGAAACATGCCATTCAATTCCGGAATCAAAGCGCCTATTCTCGGTAAAAAACAGTTCGAAAAATCTTTGATTGGTACTGACGAACTTCTAATTTCTAGAAACTATGATTAATACTATAATTTTTGATTTTGGTGATATTTTTATCAATTTAGACAAGCAAGCTTCTGTTACTGCTTTTAAAAACTTAGGCTTAACAGAATGGAATGATGATCTAGAACAGTTGAACCTGCAGTTTGAAACTGGAAAAATATCTCGTGAAGATTTTCTGTTTGGCATTCAAAAATACATCCCAACGGCTAGTATCAAGCAAATTACTGCGGCTTGGAACGCCATCCTTCTTGACTTTCCTTTGTATCGATTAGAATTTTTACAAATGCTTTCCCAAAAATACCGCTTGTTTCTGTTGTCGAACACCGACGCCATCCATATTGAAAATTTTGAGCAAACAAACGGAATTTCTTTTTACAGGGATTTTTATCAATGTTTTGAAAAAGTATATTTCTCGTTTGAACTTGGCACAAGAAAACCCAACCCTGAAACTTTTAATCACCTGATAAACAATCATGAATTGGCTCCCAAAAGAACCCTGTTTGTAGATGACAAAAAAGAAAACACTGATGCTGCGCTGGCTTTAGGATTTGAAGTTTGGAATTTACAAGTTGGAAAAGAAGACGTCATCCATTTATTAGACAAAAAATTAATTTGAAAAAAGGCTTCAAAAGCAAATCGAGTTTAAAAATTCATTCCCTTTTTAATTCCTATTGAAAGATACATACAACACCATTGAATTACCCGTAGAAGGAATTCTTCACAAAGATAAAAATAGTAAGTTTTTTGGTTACGCATTCCCAATGCAAGAAGAGGATCAGCTAAAACCGATCCTAGACCATTTACGAAAACAACATCCGCATGCTGGTCATTTTTGTTATGCCTATCAAATGGGTACTGATGCGCTTACTTATAGAGCAAACGATGATGGAGAACCTAGTAACAGCGCTGGCATGCCCATCTATGGACAAATTCAATCCTTTGCCATTACAAATGTATTGCTGGTAGTCGTTCGCGTTTTTGGAGGAGTAAAATTAGGCGTTGGAGGATTGATTGCAGCCTACAAAACAACTGCACAACTCGTACTTGCCACCTGCGAGATTGTCGAAAAAACCATTGACGTCCATTTTATGATCTCCTTTGATTACAAAAACATGAATAAAGTGATGCGGGTAATCAAAGAAAAAAAACTAGAAATTGTTTCTCAAGAAATGGAAATAAATGAAATATCAACCCTTCCAATGGGGGTAATTGAGGTAAAAACGCGAAAAAAAAATGCCGAAATGGTCTTCGACATTTTTCAAACGTTATTCGAAATAGACATAAAACAAGTCTAATTCTGATTCAAAACCGTACTTTTTTCAGTTTATTCCAAAGTTTTTAACAATTCCAAAATATAATCTGGAGGAGCAGTTGGGCGACCCGTTTTTATTGACACAAAAACCAAAATAAACTGGGCAGTTGTTAATAACTCATTCGCTTCATTATAGATCGCGCAATCGAATTCTATCTTTACGGACGTCTGACTTTTGAAAACCGTGTGAACCGTAAGCAACTCATCATAACGTGCTGATTTTTTATAATTTATATTCATGGAAACAATAGGAAGAGCAATTCCCCTTTCTTCCATTATTTTATACGATATCCCTTTGTTTCTAAGCCATTCCACTCTTCCTATTTCAAAATAAGGTATGTAATTACCGTGATATACAACGCCCATTTGGTCAGTTTCCGAGTAGCGTACTCTAACTTCTATTTGATGATCTTTCATTAATTTTATATTAAATATTTTAATTTTAAACAGTGCCTTACAACAATAATTCGTGAAATTATTACCCTATATATTTTTTTTTACAGAAATTTGTTCACATATTTGTTACCCCGATAAATAATTACAAAACTCCTTTTTTTTAGTAAGATAACAATTACCAATTAAAAACAATTTAATAGAATATATGAACAAAACTGCTCAATCAGTATGGGAAAACTGTCTGTCTTTTATAAAAGACAACATCCAAGACCAAGCTTACAAAACTTGGTTCGAACCAATCAAATCAGTTGAACTTACCGATAACGCATTATATATTCAAGTTCCAAGTAAATTTTTCTATGAATGGTTAGAGGAGCACTATGTAAAATTACTAAAAGTAGCCCTTACAAAAGAACTTGGAAAAAACGCTAAGTTACTTTATAAAATCAGAATGGAAAACACTTATGGCAATAAACAACCGTTTACAGAACAGTTGCCAAGTGCGAATAGAGTTCCTATGAAACCACAAGAAGTAGATGCTCCATTTAAAAACTTAAACCCCGAATTAAAAAATCCTTTTGTAATTCCAGGTATAAGAAATTTAAAAATCGAATCTCAACTAAATGCTAATTACAGTTTTGATAATTTTTTAGAGGGAGATTCTAATAGATTGGCACGATCCGCAGGTATGGCTGTAGCCAATAAACCAGGTGGAACTTCATTCAATCCGCTATTAATTTTTGGGGGAGTTGGTCTAGGAAAAACACATTTAGCACACGCTATTGGTGTGGAAATAAAAGATAAATATCCTGAAAAAACCGTTTTGTATATCTCTGCAGAGATTTTTACACAGCAATATATCGACTCCGTTAAGAAAAATAATAGAAATGATTTCATCCATTTCTATCAGCTAATTGATGTTTTGATTATAGATGACGTACAATTTCTTTCTGGCAAATCAGGAACGCAAGATGTGTTTTTTCACATCTTCAATTACTTGCATCAGAATGGAAAACAAGTGATCTTAACCTCAGATAAAGCACCGGTTGACATGCAAGATATCGAACAACGTTTGTTGTCTCGTTTCAAATGGGGATTGTCTGCTGAAATACACCAGCCCGATTATGAAACAAGAATTTCTATCTTGAAAAATATATTATATCGCGATGGTGTAGAAATTCCTGAAGAAATTGTAGAATACGTTGCCCGCAATATCAAATCAAACGTCAGAGAATTGGAAGGAGCAATTATTTCATTGATTGCACAATCCTCCTTTAACAAAAAGGAAGTTACTTTAGAACTTGCTAAAAGTGTCGTTGAAAAATTCGTAAAAAATGTAAAACGAGAAATTTCTATCGATTACATTCAAAAAATTGTTTCTGATTATTTCCAATTGGATTTAGAAACCTTACAATCAAAAACGAGAAAAAGACATGTAGTGCAAGCCAGACAATTGGCTATGTTTTTTGCAAAGAAATTCACAAAAGCATCTTTGGCAAATATCGGCTCTCAAATTGGAGATCGTGATCACGCTACCGTGTTACATGCTTGCAAAACGGTTGACAATTTAGTGGCCACCGACAAACAATTCAAAAAGTTTGTAGAAGATATCAACAAAAAATTAACGTTGTAAAAGCATTATGCCTGTAAAAATTTTAATGGTTTGCTTAGGAAACATCTGCCGTTCTCCGTTAGCTGAAGGAATATTGGCTTCAAAACTTCCAAAGGATAAATTCACTGTTGATTCCGCAGGAACTGGTTCTTGGCACATTGGTCATGCACCTGACGAACGCTCTATTGCTGTTGCAAAAAAAAACAAAATTAGCATTTCACATCAAAAAGGAAGACAATTCAGCACTACTGATTTTGATGCGTACGATTACATATATGTGATGGACAATACTAATTACAGCGATGTACTAACTTTAGCCAAAACTGAACAACACAAAGAAAAAGTCCAGCTAATTTTAAATGACTTATTTCCAAAAGAAAATGTAGATGTTCCAGATCCTTATTTTGGTTTACCCAATGGATTCGAAATTGTTTACAACATGTTGGATGAAGTTTGTGATGTAATTGCCAAAAAACTATTAGCCAAACACCAATAATTTTTCTGTTCAAAAATTGTGGTTAGCACTTAGAATCTTATAATTTGCAATCAATCGCCAACAATAATAATCCTATCAACACCATAATAGGTCCATAAATAACACTCATGAAATCAAACACTGTTTTAGGAAAATTGTATTTAATACCTACAACCATGGGCGATTGTGATCCTATGGATGTTTTACCACAAACTATAAAAAGAAGTATTGATCTTATCGATTATTATATTGTTGAAAACGACAAAACAGCGCGTAAGTCCATTAAGGAAGTAAGTCCAGAAAAAAAACAAGCCGAGCTAAAGCTTTTTGTGTTGAATAAACATACCGAAATTAAAGAACATTTAGACTTTATAAAACCACTTTTGGAAGGTCAAAACATGGGTTTAATGAGCGAAGCGGGATGTCCTGGAGTAGCTGATCCTGGTGCTGTAATTGTAAAATTAGCGCATGAAAAAGGAATTCAGGTTATTCCTTTGGTAGGTCCTTCTTCTATTCTTTTGGCAATGATGGCATCAGGAATGAACGGTCAAAGTTTCACCTTTCACGGTTATTTACCTATTGAAAAAGACGAAAAGAAAGCCAGTTTTAAAACGTTAGAAAGAGTCTCTTTTGAAAAAAATCAATCTCAGATTTTTATTGAAACACCATACCGTAATAATAAATTACTGGAAGATTTAGTCCAAACTTTACATCCTGAAACGCATTTATGTATTGCCACGGATATCACCTTGCCTACAGAATACATCAAAACCAAAAAAATTGCGGATTGGAAAAAAGAAACTATCGATTTGCACAAACGTCCTACGATTTTTATCATACACAAAATGTAAATTCAAACTTTTCTTTAAAAATCCTAAAGGATGAAATCAACAGAAATCACAGAACATATACTTCATCCAAACGATATTAAGCTTCTAAATTATTCAACTCAAAAGAATTGAATAAATATAAAAACAATACTTCTAATGATTAATTCTAAATATAAAAACCTATTTTTATGTTTAGAATTAATCATTTTTTTATGAGTAAACTACCAAATATCAGCACGAGTATTTTTACGATTATGTCTAAAATGGCAGCGGAATATAATGCCATTAATCTTTCACAAGGATTCCCAAACTTTCCTGTTGACGAAAGATTAACAGATATTGTTGCCAAACTAGCCAAAGAAAATGTGCATCAATACACACCAATGTCCGGCTATCCCCCGTTATTATCAAAAATAGCGGTATTAATTCAGAACTCTTATCAAAGAACTGTTCAGCCTGAAACGGAACTGCTAGTTACCGCCGGAGCGACACAAGGAATTTTTACCACTATACTAGCTTTGGTGAAAACCAATGACGAAGTTATAATTCTGGATCCCAGTTACGACTGTTACGAAGCACCTGTTTTATTATCACAGGCCACTCCCATTCGCGTGGCACTTAACGATGACTACACCCCCAACTGGAAAATTATAGAAAGTGCTTGCTCCTCTAAAACAAAAATGATTATCATTAACAATCCGCACAATCCAACGGGGAAAATTTTAACGGAATCTGATTTTGAAGCCTTGGAAATGCTTTTGGAAAAATATCCTGATATCATTCTCCTTTCGGATGAAGTCTATGAATACATCACTTTCGAGGAAAAACATATTTCAGCTCATACTCGGGAGAAACTGTTGAATCGTTGTGTGATGGTTTCTTCTTTTGGAAAATCATTCCATGTTACGGGATGGAAAATTGGCTATTTAGTAGCACCCGATTATTTAATGAAAGAAATCAAAAAAGTCCATCAGTTTTTAGTTTTTAGCGTCAATAGTATTTGTCAAATAGCCATTAGTGCGTATTTGGACTTGGTTTCTACAGCTGCAATTGGGAAATTATATCAGGAAAAACGAGATTATTTTAGACAATTATTAAAAGACAGCCGCTTTGAACTGATGCCGTGTGAAGGAACTTATTTTCAAGTGGTTTCGTATGCAGCTATATCAAATGAGAATGATGTTGCTTTTTGTAAACGACTTATCATAGAACATGGCGTTGCTGCAATTCCTATTTCTACTTTTTACGCTGATGGAAAAGACCTAAAATTAATTCGGTTTTGCTTTGCCAAAGACAATGCTACGCTGGAAGAAGCCGCTAGAAGATTATGCGTCATTTAAAAGTATTTGTTTTTATTATGCATGCATACTATTTTAATTTAATATATTTACCTTATAAAAACATCAAAACATGAGTTATACAGATAAAATGTTACGCGACGATGCACTAATAGGCAAAGTGATTGTCGTAACCGGAGGCGGAAGCGGTTTAGGAAAAGCAATGACTAAATATTTCTTGGAATTGGGTGCGCAAGTGGCCATTACTTCCAGAGATTTAGAAAAACTAAAAAATACTGCTGCAGAACTGGAAACGGAAACCGGCGGAACTTGTCTTCCTATTCAATGCGATGTACGTCATTATGAAGAAGTCGAAAATATGCTGAAAGAAGTGTTGAAAGCTTTTGGTAAAGTAGATGTTTTACTAAATAATGCTGCCGGAAATTTCATTTCACCAACGGAAAGATTATCTGCTAATGCTTTTGATACTGTAATTGATATCGTTTTAAAAGGAACCAAAAACTGTACACTTGCTTTTGGAAAACATTGGATTGACACCAAACAAAAATCATCGACCATTTTAAATATTGTTACGACTTACGCTTGGACAGGTTCAGCTTACGTGGTGCCAAGTGCTACTGCAAAAGCAGGTGTTTTGGCTATGACACGAAGTCTTGCGGTAGAATGGGCAAAATACGGAATTCGTTCGAATGCAATTGCTCCGGGACCGTTCCCTACTAAAGGTGCTTGGGACCGATTGTTACCTGGAGATTTAGCGGAAAAATTTGACATGGCTAAAAAAGTGCCGTTAAAACGGGTGGGAGATCATCAAGAATTAGCCAATTTAGCAGCTTATTTAGTTTCCGATTTTTCAGCGTATGTAAATGGTGAAGTAGTTGTAATTGATGGTGGTGAATGGCTGAAAGGCGCTGGACAATTTAATATTCTAGAAGCTATTCCAGAGGAACTTTGGGATCAATTAGAAATGATGATTAAAGCAAAGAAGAATAAATAATAGTTTTAAAAAAAACAAAAAGAGAGTCACATGGCTCTTTTTTTTAGTTTGCACTACTTAATATTTCAGTACACATTCTATTGATAAGTTAAACCATTAAGAAATTAAGGAAAATTAAGAAGTGGTGCTTAATTTTTCTTAATTTCTTAATGGTGAAAAAAGAGTTTTTTAAATTTTATTGTTACATAAGCCCAGTAAAATTTCACTTTTCAGCAAACCACTTCCACCACCGTAATGCTGAACAATGCTAACATCTGGATTTATATTTTTGAAAAAAGTACACAATTCAGCTTCGCTTTCTTCCTGAATGCCGGAACCTAACAATACAAGGGAAAAATTTTTTTCTAGAAAAACATCCTTAGCTTCCTCATCATTCATAACGCCTACTCCATTCCAATTCTCGTTTGCATTTATTAATCGGATGACGGTTTCTAGAATTTCAAGATGTCTTCCTATGTATAAAATATGTATGGTTTCCATCATTCTATTTTTTAAAACAGAAATATCAAAGAAAATAATCCTTTGAAATTTCTGTTTATTTACTTTACAATTATTGTTGCAAAAATTGCAATTCGATGTTCAAACGAACTTCTTCACTTACTAAAACACCGCCTGTTTCAAGAGCCGAATTCCAGTTTAATCCCCAATCTTTTCTATTGATTTTTCCTTCTAATGCAAGTGCCATTTTGGTATTTCCCCATGGATCTTTCATTAATCCTCCATAATCCGCAGCTAATTTCACTGATTTAGTAACACCGTGTAATGTTAAATCGCCAATCAATTTATATTCGCCTTCATTAATTTTGGTAAAAGAAGTTGCGCTAAATTTAATTTCTGGAAACTGAGCAGCATCAAAAAAGTCAGCACTCAATAAATGCGTATCTCTATCAGCGTTTCCTGTTGTTACAGAATCAATGCTCAGGTGAATTCAATTTTCGCGTTTTCTAAATTGTTGTCTTCGGCTTCGATGTTCGCATCAAATTTTGAAAATTTACCTGAAACATTCGTGAACATCATGTGTTTCACTTTAAAACCAATTTCTGAGTGTGTTGGGTCAATTACCCATTTTGTTGTTGACATAGTATTATTTTATTTAAATTATTATTAATTAGTTATTTATTAAATTACAATTCCATCGGAACTTCCATCAATAAGATTTCGGCATTGGCTGAATTGGCGGTAATTTTAATTGTATTCGTATCCCAAATTCCGAATCCGTCCCGTTCATTTAAAGTGATGTTTCCAATCGTGAAATCTCCTTTTAAAATGAAAGCATAAATTCCATTTCCCGGTTTTTTTAATTCATACGAAGTAGAAAAATCGTTATCAAACTTCCCAATATAAAACCAAGCATCTTGATGAATCCAGACGCCGTCATCTTCTGGATTTGGCGATAAAATTTGCTGTAGTTTATTGTGACGATCGTTTAAATCTAAAGTGATTTGGTCATAACGCGGCGTTACATTTTTTTTATTTGGATAAATCCAAATCTGTAAAAATTTAACCAATTGGTCTTTGTTTTTATTGTATTCGCTATGAAAAATTCCAGTACCAGCGCTCATCGCTTGAATATCACCTTCCTTGATTACGGTAGTATTTCCCATACTGTCTTGGTGTTCTAGATCACCTTCGAGCGGAATAGAAATAATTTCCATATTATCATGTGGATGTTTTCCAAAACCCATTCCTTGGCTAACTCTATCGTCATTAAGAACTCGCAACACACCAAAATTCATTCGTTCCCGATTTTGATAATTCGCAAAACTAAACGTATGATAGGATTCTAACCATCCATGATTCGCATGACCGCGAGTATTCGCTTTGTGCAAAACAGAATTCGTAATTGTATCGTCTATAATTTTTTCTATATTTTCCATTGTCTTCATCTTTAATAGTATGATGCAAAGTTGCGTCGAAAAAAGAGCGCATGCATTGAACTAGGACAAGAAATAAAAAAAGAGAATTTAAAGTTTAGCGATTTTAGTTCTTATTTTGCTTAGAAATTCGGCTGAAATACCCAAATAAGACGCAATATAATGTTGGGCAACGCGCTGTGAAAGTGTAGGATAATGTTCAAGAAACTCTAAATATTTCTCGATTGCCGTTTTAGAAATAGTATTAAATAAACGGTCTTGAGTAACCGCAAGACTCCTTTGCATTAGGATTCGGAACGCACGTTCAAATTGAGGTGCGTTACTAAACAATTCTTCTTTTGATTCAGGACTGAACATAAAAAATTCACAATCTTCCAATGTTTCAATAAAAACACGGCTTGGTTTGTCTTCGTAGATACTGAACGAAATATCGCTTACCCAGGCATTTTCGATAGCAAATTGGAGAATCACTTCAAAGCCATTGTCATCTATATAATATTTTCGAACACAGCCTTTGACAACAAAAGCTTCAAAGTTGCACATCTCTCCTTCTTGCAAGAGCATCGTTTTCTTTGGAACGGTTTTAAGCTCCAATAAAGAATTGAAGATTTCTAATTCTTGCTGGTCAAAAGAGACGTAGCGGCTTATGTTTTTGTTGATTTGAGAATACAAAGTTTTAATTTTAGAAACTAAAGGTAAAAAATGTTTAATGAAAACCCCTAGCACATATATTAAATTAGCAATATTTCCTAAAAAAACAAAAACTGCTCCCGATTAAATTCCTATTTTTGTATCCATAAAAACACAACAAAACATTTATGCTCATTATAGGAATTGCAGGTGGTACAGGAAGCGGAAAAACAACCGTTGTACATCAGATTATGAACGAATTACCACAAACGGAAGTTGGTATTATTTCTCAGGACTCATATTACAAAGAGAATCACGGACTTTCATTTGACGAAAGAGCTTTAATTAATTTTGATCATCCGCGTGCTATCGATTTTGAGTTACTCGTTGCACATCTTAAAGAATTAAAAGAGGGAAACAACATTCACCAACCCGTTTATTCTTTTGCAACACACAATAGAACTGATGATTCTGTTTTTACACATCCCAGAAAAGTGATGATAGTAGAAGGAATTTTAATTCTTGCAAATCCGGAGTTAAGAGAATTATTTGATGTGAAAATATACGTTCATGCCGATTCTGACGAACGATTAATCCGACGGATGAAACGCGATATTGTAGAGCGAGGCCGCGATATGCACGAAGTTATTAATAGGTATCAAACCACATTAAAACCAATGCACGAGCAGTTCATTGAACCTACAAAAGCGTTTGCTGACATCATTATTCCGAATGATAAGTACAACACCGTTGCCATAGATGTAGTTCGAGCTGTAATCAATCAAAAAATTCTGTAATTTAGTTGTAATTTTGAAACTATAAAGGAATAGTCGCTATTTTCTGTTTTCCAATGCACATAAATTCATGGAAATCCGTTAATATAGTAGTAAAATGAAGATCTCTTTATTCCCTAGCAAAAGCTAGTCAAAAAATAATTTTCATTGTAATCGGGGCTAAAAAGAACAAAATGAGGAATCCGCATAAAGATAAATCTTGGTTTAAATTTTTAAGTAACAAATACGTCTGGGTATTGTTGTTCTTTTGTACATGGATGATTTTCTTGGACAATTATTCCTATTTCGATCATCGTATTTTAGACAAACAAATCGAAGATTTAGAGGACAACGCGACTTATTACCAAGAAGAAATTAAAAAAGATCAAGAGAATATTAAGCAATTAAAAAATTCAGAACAGATAGAAAAATACGCCCGCGAAAAATACTATATGAAAAAAGATAGTGAAGATATTTATATCATCGAATTTGAAGGCGACACGATTGAAAAAAATTAAAATAATTAAAATATTAATTATTCAAAACCATACTTAATCAACCAAAAAATGGCTGCAAACCTTTTCGATGCTTTCGATCCAATTTCCTCCAAGCAATGGAAACAAAAAATCCAGTTTGAACTCAAAGGAGCGGATTATAATGAAACCTTAGTTTGGAATTCTCCCGAAGACATTCAGGTAAAACCCTTTTACCACAAAGATGAGTTTACCAAAGCTTTTCCTGTTTCCACTAAAGCGTCTGAATTTAAAATTTGTCAAAATATATTTGTCTACGATGTTCAAAAATCAATAGAAAGAGCGCTTGACTCATTAAGTCGTGGTGCGGATAGCCTTCGCTTCACAATAGAAAACGAATCAATTGATATCACCCATCTTTTGGAGCAATTACCATTAGAAAAAATTACCGTTTATTTTAATCTGGGATTTATTTCAATCGATTTCGTCAAAAAAATTGACGCTTTCGCAAAGAAAAATAATACTATTATTTTTTGCAATCTGGATTCAATTGGGCAATTAGCCAAAGATGGTAATTGGTTTGTAACTAATGAAAAAAACAATTTTGATACCCTGAATTTACTTACAACGACGACAACATCAATATCGTTAATAAGTATCAATGCTGCTTTGTATCAAAATGCAGGTGCCAACATGGTGCAGCAAATTGCGTATAGTTTAGGACAAGTAAATGAATATTTTAATCGAATTGAAACCATAAATCAACCCATAGTTTTTGAAGTGGCCGTTGGAACAAATTACTTTTTTGAAATTGCAAAACTACGTGCGTTGCGCTTACTTTTTAATCTGATTGCAAAAGAATACAACCATAACTTAGATTGTAACATCATCGTTTCGCCAACCAAACGAAACAAAACATTGTATGATTATAATGTAAACATGTTGCGTACCACAACCGAATGTATGAGTGCCATCATTGGTGGAGCAGATGCTATTGCTAATTTACCTTATGATGCGTTGTACCACAAAGACAATGAATTTGGCGATCGAATCGCCCGAAATCAATTATTGATTCTCAAAAACGAAAGTTATTTTGACAAAGTCAATAATCCGGCTGACGGGAGTTATTATATCGAAAATCTTACCAATCAATTAGCCGAAAAAGGATTGGCTTTGTTCAAAGATATAGAGGCAAATGGTGGTTTCCTTAAACAACTTAATGACGGAATCATCAAAAGGAAAATTCAGGAAAGTGCAGATGCAGCTCAGGAATTATTTGATTCAGGGAAAGAAATTCTATTAGGCACAAATAAACATCCTAATAAACAGGATAAAATGAAACATGATTTAGAGTTGTTTCCTTTTGTAAAAGTCAAACCAAGAAAAACTTTGATTACGCCCATAATCGAAAAACGTTTGGCAGAAAAAATAGAACAGGAAAGATTAGATCTTGAATAGTCAGCCCGACTCTGTTATTTAATTTAACACCATTGGAAAAGAGTATATTTACTTTATTAAAACATAATATAATGGAAGCCATAAGACAAATCGTTAAGGTGAAAAATCACAAAATAAGTATCACATTGCCGGATGATTTTAATGCTGATGAAGTTGAAGTAATTATTCTTCCAAAGTCGAATAATGTGGACATCCCTCAATGGCAAATGGACCAAGTTAGAGAAAGAACGGAGAAATATCTTAAAAATCCTTCTTCAGCTCAAGATATTGATGATTTTATAAAAGATATTGATGGTGAGTTATAAAATTGTAATTGTAGAGGAAGCTAAACTTGATTTCAAAACAGCTTTAGATTGGTACAAAAGCATTCAACCTAAATTGGGCGATAAGTTCTCCAATACATTTAAGGAAAGTTTAAAAATAATTAAGTCAAATCCGTTACTGTTTCAAATAAGATATGACAAGACCAGAGTGGCTTTAATTGAAAATTTCCCATACTTAATTCATTTCAACAACTACGATAACATAATTGTCATTACTGCTGTTTTTCATACTTCAAGAAATACTGAAATATGGATTGAAAGGAATTAAAAATTTCAAAAACTATAATCTTTGTACTAAACAAATGAAAAGAAAAGATTTACAACATATAAAATTAGAAAACACACCGTTGAAAGTGGAGCATGAAAATTCTCTTGCTGATGCATTTCTAACTGCAGAAGGAATCGAACTAAAACCAACGTATTCAGAACAAGATATTGAGCATCTTACTCATCTTGATTTTGGAGCTGGTTTTGCACCGAATTTACGCGGACCTTACGCAACAATGTATGTCCGAAGACCATGGACCGTGCGCCAATATGCAGGATTTTCGACAGCTGAAGAAAGTAATGCTTTTTACAGAAGAAATTTAGCTGCAGGGCAAAAAGGACTTTCAATCGCTTTTGATTTACCTACACACCGTGGCTATGATTCCGATCACGAACGTGTGGTTGGCGATGTCGGAAAAGCAGGAGTCGCGATTGACACGGTAGAAGATATGAAAGTATTATTCGACCAAATTCCACTGGATGAAATGTCCGTTTCTATGACGATGAATGGCGCCGTTTTACCTATTATGGCTTTCTATATTGTCGCCGCCGAAGAACAAGGCGTAAAACCCGAATTACTTTCCGGTACGATACAAAATGATATTTTGAAAGAGTTCATGGTGCGAAACACGTACATTTATCCGCCAACTCCTTCGATGAAAATCATTGCTGATATTTTTGAATTCACCAGCAAAAAAATGCCGAAATTCAACTCTATTTCTATTTCGGGATACCACATGCAAGAAGCAGGAGCCACTGCCGATATTGAATTAGCGTACACACTGGCCGATGGATTAGAGTACATTCGAACAGGATTAGCGACAGGAATGAAAATTGATGAATTTGCTCCACGTCTGTCTTTTTTCTGGGCCATTGGAATGAATCACTTCATGGAAATTGCCAAAATGCGTGCGGGAAGAATGATATGGGCCAAACTAGTCAAACAATTCGAACCAAAAGACGATAAATCATTAGCCTTGCGAACGCATTGTCAAACTTCGGGTTGGAGTTTAACAGAGCAAGATCCTTTTAATAATGTGGCTCGAACGTGTATTGAAGCAGCTGCAGCCGCTTTTGGAGGAACACAATCTTTACATACCAATGCTTTGGATGAAGCTATCGCTTTACCAACGGATTTCTCAGCAAGAATCGCGAGAAATACACAACTCTATTTACAAGAAGAAACTAAAATTACCAAAACCGTCGATCCTTGGGCCGGAAGTTATTATGTAGAAAGCTTAACAAATGAAATCGCCGAAAATGCTTGGAAACTTATTGAAGAAGTTGAAGAACTGGGCGGAATGACCAAAGCTATTGAATCTGGAATTCCGAAACTTAGGATTGAGGAAGCAGCAGCAAGGAAACAAGCTCGCATTGACAGCGGTCAAGATATTATTGTCGGCGTCAATCAATATCGATTAGAAAAAGAAGATCCTTTACAGATTTTGGATGTGGATAACCAAATGGTCCGCAAACAACAATTGGAACAACTAGACCGAATCAAAGCCAGCAGAGATTCTGAAAAAGTTCAAGAGTCGCTGAAAAGATTAATCCTTTGTGCACAAACTGGTCAAGGTAATTTACTGGAAATTGCTGTTGAAGCTGCACGAAACCGAACTACTCTAGGAGAAATCAGCGATGCACTTGAAACAGTTTTTGGAAGATATAAAGCACAAATTAAATCTTTTAGTGGCGTGTACAGTAAAGAAATAAAAGACGATAAAAGTTTTGAAAAAGCAAAACAAATGGCGAATGCATTTGCCAAACAAGAAGGACGCCGCCCTCGAATCATGATTGCAAAAATGGGGCAGGACGGACACGATCGCGGAGCAAAAGTAGTAGCTACCGGTTATGCCGATGTAGGTTTTGATGTGGATATTGGCCCACTTTTTCAAACACCGGAAGAGGCCGCCAAGCAAGCCATAGAAAATGATGTTCATATTCTGGGTGTTTCCTCACTTGCAGCAGGCCACAAAACTTTGGTTCCACAAGTTATTGAGGAGCTAAAAAAATACGGTCGACAAGACATTATGGTAGTTGTAGGAGGAGTAATTCCTGCGCAAGATTACCAGTTTTTGTTTGATGCAGGCGCAGTAGCCGTTTTTGGACCAGGAACAAAAATCAGCGAAGCGGCTATTAAAATATTAGAAATTTTAATGGAAAGTTTCGACTAAGCAAACGCCATTTTATACTCTATTTTACCTTAAAAACACCATTCGAAAGCTTGGTGTTTTTTGGTTTTTAATTAAAATAAAAAGCAAAAAAATCCTAATAAAAAGAATCTAATTTGGCTCATTTTGTTAACATAAATTATAGTAAAATTAACGCTAAATCCTGAAATAAAAAACTAAATTTACATGTGCCTATTTATTTTTAGCGAAGAAATTAAATTATAAATTATTGATGTTAAGATAATTAACAAAATATAAAAAGGGGAAGTAAAAAGTAAGCCTTAGAATGTTATAGTTGAATATAATTCCAAAAATCATTAACTAATTTAAAACTTAAATATTATGAAAGCACTTATTATTATACTTTTTTTAAGCGTTACACTAGCAGTAAATGCTCAAGTAACTGAAAAAGGAAAAATCAAAATAGAAGAATTACCTGGAGTGATCATTAAGAGAGTAGGAACTGATTTTTCAATTTACATTCCTGATAATAATCCTGACCAAAAGGTCAAAATGGTAGAAGAGAAATTCATCGCTTATGATTTAGGAAAAGATGCTGAAGGGTACGAAGAGTATCTTGTGGTTATGGAGGTAAAAAACGGATCGTTAACCGCTACCTACAACGAACAAGGAAAGCTAGTACGTGTTGTAGAACAATTTAAGAATGTGGTTCTTCCTGGCGAAGTAATCTACTCCATCTACCGAACATATCCTGGCTGGACTATTGTAAATGATAGTTTTGTTTACACACAAGAGGACGGAGACATCATTAAAAAACAATACAATGTGAAAATAAAAAAAGATAAGGAAACCATTAAATTATTGGTTCGCCCTAATGGAGAAATTCTTAAAGCAAAGTAATCTAATATTACAAAAAAAATAGGCTGTCAATCCTTGCGTGACAGCCTATTTTTTTTATCCAATAAATTGATTATCTGATTTTGGCTTTCGCATTGCTGTCTGCAACAATAAACGAAGTATCATAACCTCCAAACATTTTCATGTAACTACGCACGGAACTTCCATAAGCATCTCTAAAATTTCGTTTGCCTTTGTATCTAAAATATTTTTTTACTGATCCTGCACCTCCAAGGTGAGCAGCTGCTAATATCCCAGATTCTGTAACACGAATGCCATTTAAGATTGTACCCTCGTATTTTTCAATTTCTTTTTTTAATTCCCACTTGTTCTGCGCCAAAAGGGCTAAAAATGCCTTTTCTTGCAGTTCAGGACTATTTAAAAAAGCGGACCGATTGTAAATGCCCACTGATTTTAAGGTTTCAATACCAAATTGGTATTTACCCATATATCCTAAAGAATTGATTTTTTTGTATTTGCTTTCTGATTCTCGATAGCCCAAAGCTTCTCTGAAACCAATAAAGAAATTTCCGGTAAAAGGGATGTTTAAATTCGTGTATTCTTCTTGTTCTTGAGATGGATATAAGTAGTGTGTACCATCTTCTTCGTTGATAAGAAACCATGGGTTGGTTTCCAAATTAAAAGGTCTAAAACCTGAGCTCAAAAAAACTGTAATTACAGTCAAACTTGTATAAAAATACCATTTCTTTATCATAAATTGTTTTTCTTCAAACGCTGTCCCGTTATGAAATTTCTACGCGCAAAGATACAATAAAAATAATTATACTGATAATCAGTTAGTTAAACTTTTCTAAAAATAGATTAAGTGGTATTTTACCTCGTTGAAACGCACCAATTCGATGGTTGGTGCGGGAATTTTAATGGTATTAAAAACAGAAAAAACGGTCTTTAAAAAATGAGAATTGGTCTTAATTTTTGTTAAATCGACATCCAAACTCAGATAAAATTGTCTAAAACGTTGTGGATTTGAAGCTGAAAAAGTGGTTCTATTTTCATTTCTCCCAGTGATCATTCCTTCTGCTCCATATCCCAATGCTACATTCACCCATTTTGGTATTTTGGAGTCTTTAGCAAACGAATGTAAATTGACCGAAAGCCAATACGTTTGTCCGTTGTAATCTTTTAAAATTTGCTCAGAGAAGAAACTGCCTAATACTTCCGATCTTTCACTTGCATATTTTGTAGTATGAAAAGAGAATTTCGGGGTAATGCGTTGTTCGTCCCAGATTAATTCTTGCGAGACATACAAAGCGGTTCCAGCTGCGTTAGCAATTATATCTCCAGAGGAAGCGCCCCATTCAGAGGAATAGCCGTCTAATACCTCAACGGCGGTTAGAAACGCAAAGCCTAAACCCGCTCCATATAATAATTGATTTCTTTTAGTAGCTCCACTCCAATGTAACATTTCGGCACCAAATCGTCCCAAATGATACGATGAAAATACATGACCGGCTTTATCCATCTGAAGCCACTCGGAATTGTCATTTATAAAATGAAAATTAGATTTGGGATACTCGGCGTACCAAAGTTGGTTTAAGCCTATTAAAGTTCCCGTGGCCAAAACAGCTTCCGAAATAATAACGGAATTTTGTCTTTTCGCATTTAAAGAATCGGAGGGTTTAAAAAAACTTTCCTCCTGATTTTGTGAGAAAGCAATTTGGAACCCAATAAACAAGAAAAATATAACGAAAACTTTAAATTTCAAAATTATCTTTTCACTCCTTGACTGTTGATCCAATCCGAATATTTTTTGGCGTTTTTATTGTGTTCTTCTAAAGTAGCGGCAAACTCATGGTATCCGAAACGCTCTACACTCGCACAGAAATAAATAAAGTTATTTTTTTCAGGATCCAAAACAGCTTCTAACGCTGTGATGTCAGGCATAGCAATAGGTCCAGGAGGCAGACCAACATTCATATATGTATTATAAGGATGCGACATTGTCAAATCATTATAAAAAACTCTTTTGATAACTTGATTAAAATCATTTGATTTTTTTTTCATTGCAAATATTACAGTTGGATCAGCTTGCAACGGCATTCCAGCCCTTAAACGGTTCAAATACACACCTGCAATTCTAGGTCTTTCATCTTTTTTAACAGATTCTTTATGCACTATTGAAGCCAAAATCGTTGCTTCAATTGGAGTCAACCCTTGTTTTTGCGCCTTGGCAACTCTTTCTTTATTCCAAAAATTACGGTATTCTTTGATCATCTTATCGCGGAACTTTTCAGCAGTAGTGTTCCAATAAATCTCGTACGTATTTGGAATAAATAGTACCAAAACATTTTCTTCGTTGAATCCGTTTTCTTTTAGAAAAATAGAATCTTTAAACGAATTCAATAACGCTGCACTATCGGCTTCGATTTGAGAACCTACACGTCCCGCTAAATTTTCTACACGTTCCTGATTATTGAAAGCTAACTTTACAGCCGAATTTAGTCGCAAGGTTTTCACCAATTCATAACTGTTCATTCCTTTGGTTAGTAAAAAACGCCCCGGAATTACATTAGCAGAATAGCCTCTTTTACTGGCGACCATGTCAAAACGATCCATGTTTTCAATATACGGTGCCACTATTTTTTTAACCGCTTCATAATCCGAATCCGTTGGAATATAAACATAGACTTCATTTTCTGAAAATTTTGTATTGGAAGAAAAAATCTGACGCAAAATAATTAATCCGTAAATCATTAATATTGATATTAAGACAACGGATACTATTGTGATAATTTTCTTTAAGTTCATGTGTGGTATTTTTTTGTTGGAGTGTTAGTATCTATAATCTTTCTTTCTGTTTAAAAGATTGGGAATTATAACTGTACTTTTTAAAATTTAGTATTAACCAATTGAAAAATAGCTTCATCTTTGTATTTTCCGTTTACAAAAGTCCAGTCTTTCTTTACGCCTATCATTTCGAATCCAAATTTAGTAAAAAGAGCTTTACTTGCTTCATTTTCGGTTCCTATATTTGCATATAATTGATGTAAATTAAGATTACAAAAAGCATATTCGATTAATAATCCCAAAGCTTCTGAACCAATATTCTGTCTTCTGTTTTCGTTGCCTTGAATAACGATGCCCACTCCTGCCCTATTATTCTTTGGATCAAAATCAAATAAATCGATTAAACCCAAAGCGGGAAAATCCTGATCCTGACAAATAGCCAATCGCAATTGCTTGGCTTCATAAATATCCTGATGAGCATTTTCTAAATATTGTTTGACTAAAAACCGGCTGTAAGGCGTGTGTGTATTACTGACTTCCCAAATGCTCTGGTCGTTTTCTATGGCATAAACAAACTCCAAATCATTGGGTTCTAATGCTCGAATATAGATGTTATCGCCTTTTAATGTTTTCATTTAATTGTTTCACAAAGTTACACAGAGGCATCACAGAGATACACCAAGTTTATTTTAACGCTTCATGCTACAAATAACAGCATTTTATTCAACAATGTTAAAACATATAAGTCATATAAGTTTTTAATTTGAATAAAATCAAGTAAAACCAATAGTTCATTTTAGCACGAACTTATAGACTTGCAAAGGACGTTTTATCTTATATTGCCTTTTAACCACTATTTGACAGACTAACTTACTTGACTTATATGTTTAAAATTATATGCTGTTTATTTTAGAGTATAGAGGATTTAAATTTTTATAAATTGTTTCGGAATTAAATCTCAATACTCCCTTTGAATACAAATTCCGCTGGTCCTTTCAGGAAGACTTTGGAAAATTGCCCTTCTTTTTTTTCAAACGAAACTACTAATTTTCCGCCTTCAACATTCAAATTTATTGAAGATGCCTCTGTTTTTCCTAGTACATTCATCGCAATTGCAACGGCTGTAGCGCCCGTTCCACAAGAAAGTGTTTCATCTTCTACGCCTCTTTCATACGTTCTTAGCGAAAAAGTGGAGTCATTAATTTGTTTTACAAAATTGATGTTACTTCCCGCTTTTCCATACAAATTCCCGTATCGAATAGCAGCTCCGTTTTCTTTTATATTGTACTTTTCTAAATCATCAACCAATTGCACATGGTGTGGCGAACCCGTATTTAGAAACACATGATCTGAACTGACTTTTACCTCAGCAACATCAATCATTTGTAACGAAACCAATCCATCATCGCCAATTGTTGCGTGATGCAAACCATCTGTGGCTATGAAAGTAGCATTATTCTCGATTACCTGCAGCTTTTTGGCGAAAGCCACTAAACAGCGTCCACCGTTCCCGCACATAGAACTTTGGTTTCCATCTGAATTGTAATAGACCATTTTAAAATCGGTTTCAGGATCATTTTCTAACAAAATCAACCCATCGCCACCTATCCCGAAACGTCGGTCACATAAATGTGCTATTAGTTTTGTGTTCTCTTTTGGAAAAAACTCAGAACGATTATCAATCATTACAAAATCATTTCCTGTTCCTTGGTATTTATAAAATTCTAATTGCATTTAAATTTGAATTGTGTCTCACAAAAGTACGAACTATTAATGAAATGTTAATCATTGTTAAAGAGCGTTAAACTGTATTTTAGGAATCAATTTTAATTCTATTTTTACATGGAAATATCTTAATAAACGAATTTAATTATGAAAAAAATTTCAACACTTTTTTTAGTTTCCTTGTTGAGCGGAGTAGTAACACTAGGTTCCTACAAGTTATTATTTGACACCAATGGTTATTTTTCTAATGACAAAGATACTTTGGTAACAACAGCATCCAATTCTTACGGAAAGAAAGTAGGCTTATCATCGGATGTACTCGATTTTACTGAGGCTGCAGAAAAGACTATTCATACGGTTGTCCACGTTAAAAACGTTTCTCGAAGAACGATTACAAATCCCATTTTAGAATATTTTTATGGGTATAAAGGCGGGCAATCTCAGGAACAAGTAGGAACTGGTTCTGGTGTAATCATTTCTGAGGATGGTTATATCGTAACCAACAATCACGTGATCAAAGGTGCCTCTGAAATTGAAATTACCTTAAACAATAAGAAATCATATCAGGCAAAACTTATTGGAACCGATTCTAAAATGGATATTGCTTTATTAAAAATTGATACCAATGAAAAATTACCCTATACTGTTTTTGCCAATTCTGATTCAGTGAAAGTGGGTGAATGGGTTTTGGCTGTCGGAAATCCATATAATTTAACGTCCACGGTAACTGCCGGAATTGTTTCGGCGAAAGCTAGAGATTTAGACACTAGCGGAATCCAGTCTTTCATACAAACAGATGCCGCGGTAAATCCGGGAAACAGTGGTGGCGCCTTAGTGAATACGCGTGGCGAACTGATAGGAATCAACACGATGATTTCCTCCATGACGGGATCTTACGTAGGCTATTCGTTTGCAGTCCCTTCGAATATTGCCCGAAAAATTATTGAAGATTTAATGGAATTTGGTAATGTACAACGTGGAATTTTGGGTGTTGAAGGAGGCGAACTAAATGGAATTGCTTCTAAGGAGTTAGGAATTTCGCAAACACAAGGATTCTACATTAATAAAGTAACGCAAAATTCTGGCGCTCAAAAATCAGGACTTACTAAAGGGGATATCATTATTAAATTAGACGATCAAAACATTGCTACTTTTGCTGATCTCTCGGGATATATCAATACTAAAAGACCAAATGACAAAGTTCAAGTGACGTATATCAGAGATGGAAAAACAAAAATAATTCCAGTAGTGCTTAGTAAAAATGAATTTTTCAGCACCGAATTTAAAGGAATTGAATTAGAAAATATAGAAGCAGCAGATAAAAAGAAATTCAAAATTGATTATGGCGTAAAAATCAAATCGATCACCAGCGAAAATTTAAAACAATACAGAGAGGAGTTGGTAGGAAATATTATCTTGAGTATTGACAATGTCAAAGCTACAGATGTAGAAACGGTGTCTAAACTTTTAAGTAAAAAAGAAGAAAGCCAAACCGTACGTATTGAAATGATTACTAAAAGTGGGGAAGTAATGCGAGTGATTCTCTAATACTACCATTTTAATAAAACGAAAGCCATCTTGAAAAAACAAGATGGCTTTTTTATTTGCAAATAAATAACAAAACACGTTACGAAATCGATTGAAATCGGTACTTTTGCGCAAATTTTAAAAAATACAATCACTTATTTTCATTAAATTTTCAACATGGCAACTACAACTTTATACGAAAAAGAAGTTTCTTTTCAAGCTGACAGGCGACGCGCAGGAGTAAAACTGATTAAAATTATCAGCGATTTATGGTACGACAAATCAATCGAAATGGTTTTATTTCGAAATCAACTCCTAGACAGAAATGTCAGTGACATAATTAATCTGCATGAATATGCAGCTGAATTTGTAGGCAAACCCATTTCGATATTCGATTCTGTTAAAATTGCAAAAGCGGTTTTAGAATTGAACTTGCTACCTTCAAAATTAGATATTGGCAAGCTAACCTATGAATATGGTTTAGAAGAGGACAAATATCCAGATGCTAAGTATTTTGTGATTGACAAATTAAAAAACGCAAAAGACTCAGAAGAGGTACAACCTAAAGATGTTGTTTTATATGGTTTTGGACGTATTGGTCGTCTATTAGCCAGAGAGCTGATGTCTAAAACAGGAAAAGGAAGTCAGTTGCGCTTGCGAGCGATTGTTACACGTGATAAAAATGACGCTACATCGCTTGAAAAAAGAGCTTCCTTGTTGCGCTATGATTCTATACATGGAGACTTTCAAGGTTCTGTAATTGCCGACCCCGAAAATAACGCATTGATAATCAACGGAACCACCGTTCATGTCATTACTGCAATCGCTCCTGAAGAAATTGATTATACGCATTTTGGAATCGATAATGCTTTAGTAATTGACAATACGGGTGCATTTACGACACACGAGGCATTGAGCCGCCATTTGGTTTCTAAGGGAGCCGATAAAGTATTGCTTACCGCTCCTGGAAAGGGAGTTCCAAACATTGTTCATGGTGTAAACCAGAACGAATACAATCCGGATGAAATTAATATTTTTTCTGCTGCATCCTGCACTACCAATGCGATTACACCTATTTTAAAGGCGGTTGAAGATACTTTAGGTGTTGTCAAAGGACATCTAGAAACGATTCATGCATACACGAACGACCAGAATCTTGTGGACAACATGCACAAAAAATACCGTCGTGGAAGAGCAGCCGCATTAAACATGGTAATTACCGAAACTGGTGCTGGAAGTGCTGTTGCAAAAGCGTTGCCATCATTGGAAGGGAAACTGACCTCTAATGCGATTCGGGTTCCAGTTCCAAATGGATCTTTGGTTGTCTTAAACCTTGAGGTTTCAAAAACTACTTCGGTGCAGGAAATCAATGCTATCATGAAAAAATATGCTTTGGAAGGCGAGCTGGTAGAGCAAATAAAATATTCCATGAATAATGAGTTAGTTTCTTCAGATATAATAGGTACGCCACAACCTGCTATTTATGACAGTAACGCGACGATTGTTTCAAAAGACGGAAAGAATATCGTCTTATACATTTGGTACGATAATGAATACGGTTACAGCCACCAAGTAATCCGATTGGCAAAATACATTGCTAAAGTAAGACGTTTTACGTATTACTAGCAGTCCTTTACAGGTTGCATATTGCGGTTGTAATTTTTTAGTTATTAGTTTTTAGTCATTAATTTGTAGATTTAAAACAACCGCAATACAACCTGAATTCAATAGAAAATCCGTCCAGTTTTTACAACGAGACGGATTTTTTTTTGCTTTTTTAATGGCATTGTTGCGCTAAATTTAGCCACAGATGACACGGATTAAACGGATTTTTTTTAAGTGTTACTTTTCCAATTTTGTATCGAATGGAACGCAGATAAAACGGATTCAAAGGATTTTCACTGATTTGTAAAAAATCCCTATTTAAAAATACGATTTACATCCGCAAATTCATAACTCCTAATTTTAAAAAACTACTCCTTAGCTTTAGTCAAATAGTAAATTGGTATTCCAACTAGCATAATCAAAACACCCCAACCACTAGTGCTCGTTTTAGTATACAGCAAAGCGATGCATATTGCACTAGCAACAACAATATAAAGTGCCGGCAAAAATGGATAGCCAAACGCTTTATACGGTCTTTCAGCATCTGGCAGTTTTTTGCGAAGAATAAAGATTCCCAATATGGTCAAGATGTAAAATATCAACACAATAATCACCACAAAATCTAGTAAATCTCCGTATTTCCCAGTCAGACAAAGTGCCGAAGCCCAAATACATTGCGCCCAAATAGACCAAGCTGGAACACTCGCTTTATTTAATTCGGCAGCTTTCTTGAAGAAAACACCGTCTTGCGCCATTGTATAATACACTCTGGCACCCGCCATAATCAAACCGTTATTGCAAGCAAAAGTCGAAATCATGATCATTACCGCAATAATTAAAGTCCCAATAGAACCAAAAATACTTTGTGAAGCCACCACAGCCACACGATCGGATTCGGCCGTCGCAATATCATACAAAGGCACTACTGCCAAGTACATAATATTAGCCAAAATATAAATCACACTCACAATCAACGTTCCTAAAAACAAACTCAATCCTACATTGCGTTTTGGATTCTTAATTTCCCCTGCAATAAAAGTTACCCCTTCCCAAGCCACACTCGAAAACAGTGAGCCTACTAAGGCTGCAGAAATGGCTGATATCAATGTCACTCCACTAATAGGCATCCAAGTTCCTGAAGTCGTATCCAGCGCTTGTGACGTCCAAGCATTCGTCCAGTTGGCATCCCAAACTTCTGCTTTAGCTGCCATAAAACCAAAAATAATCAAACCAGCCAGCGACAAAATTTTGATTACAGTAAGAACCGTTTGTAAAATCTTAGAGTTTTTTACCCCACGACTATTAATATAACTTAGTAGAATAATGGTAATACTAGAAACAATCTGAGCAGCATTGAGTTTAAAACTACCTAACTCATACAGAATATTCTTATCGCTCAGAGGCGCATACAAGTAAGCAGCAAATTTAGCAAAAGCCACACCCACTGCGGCAATCGTTCCCGTTTGTATCACGGCAAAAAAGCTCCAACCGTATAAAAACCCAACTAATTTTCCGTACGCTTCCTTAATGTACACATATTGTCCACCCGCTTTAGGAAACATTGCGCTCAACTCGCCATAACTCACAGCCGCAATCACTGTAATTGTACCCGTAAGCACCCACATCGCAATAAGCCAACCGGCCGAACCCAATTGCCGAACCATATCCGAGCTCACAATAAATATTCCGGAACCTATCATTGAACCCACCACGAGCATGGTTCCGTCAAGTAATCCTAATTCTCTTTTAAAATCGTCTGGTTTTTGGTCTTCCATAAAGTGGGTTTTTGGTTTTTTAGTTCGCTAAAGATATACTTTTTTTGGAAATCTAAAATCGAATTCCTGTTTTTAGGGCATGACCTTGCTTTCACTGTCGTTGCAGCATGGTCGGGCTGTACGCTGTATCTTTATTTTCTTAAAGAAAGAAAATAAAGGATGCCGCTTCCATCCCTCATGCAAACTACGGTAAATTGTCGTTTATCTATTTCATAACAAAACTAAAGAACCATCTTCAGTACTAAAGTAATATCCTCTTTTTAAACATATAAGTCATTTACTTTTTTGTGCTATCCCAATAAAACGTACTTTAGTAAGCGCGTATTTAAGATGCATGATACTTCATTTTACACCCTTAAAACACCAATAAAAATATAAAACAAACAACACCAAAAATCATGAATACATTAAAATTAGGATGGGTTGGATTAGGGAATATGGGAAACCCAATGGTTTTAAACTTACTCAAAGCTGGTTTTGAAGTAACCGTTTTCAACCGCACCAAAGACAAAGAAGCACCATTACTTGCCGAAGGCGCAACAGCAGCCACAAGTTTACAACACCTCATGGAGACGGCTGATGTTGTAGTGACAATGTTATCCAATGACGCGGCTGTAAAAGAAGTTTTTGAAGGCCCAACAGGATTACTAGCTGCTGCAATTCCTGGAAAAACCATCATCAACATGAGTACCGTTGCTCCAGAGACCTCCCGTTATCTCCACACGCTTTGTCAGCTGCATCAAGTTCATTTTATCGACGCACCAGTTTCAGGAAGTGTCAAACCAGCACAAGACGGAACCTTAGTTATTCTTGTGGGTGCTTCCAACGAAGATTTTGAAACAGCTCAACCTTTATTTGACGCTCTCGGAAAAATCGCCATTCATGTTGGTGCGCCGGGCGTAGCGAGCACTGCAAAATTAGCTATCAATTACTTGCTAGGATTGAATCTTCAAGGCATAGCCGAAACGGTTTTGTTTGCGGAGAAAAACGGCGTAAATAAAGAAGACATGCTCAACATCATCAATCAAGGCGCTTGTGGCAACGGGATCACGAATATCAAAACACCTTCTATTTTAAACGACTCTTTCCCCGCCGCATTTGCTTTGAAACACCTCGTTAAAGATTTAAGATTAGCCAAAGAAGCAGGACTTGATTCCCCGTTGATTCATCCTTTGTATGACAGTTATGCCGCAGCAGAACAAGAAGGATTAGGCGATCAAGATGTTATGGCGATTATTAGCAGTTTGAAAAATAAGTGAAATTTGAATAATAGTAAATTTAGCGAATAACCTATGGTATTTAATCGATTTAAATCATAAACAAAAAAGCTACATCGATACTGGATGTAGCTTTTCTTATTTAATCAGAAAACGATATTACTTCGTTTTTACCGGTGGCAAGTCAAATGCTGCTGATTCATGCTCAAAACCATTGCGGTGTGAACCATCACAAAAAGGTTTGTTGGCTGACAACCCACATCGGCAAAGACCCAAAGCCGTTCTTCCTTCTAAACCGTATGTTTTTCCTTCGCAGTCTGTTATTTCAAAATCGCCTTCTATTTTTATAGACCCGTTGCGATTGATTGTTAGTTTTGTTGTGCTCATAATAGTGTTCTTTTAGACGTCAAAGATTAGAAATATTTTTAGAATCCTGCATCGTAACGATACTTTTTTATACCACCAGCACATAATTTACATTAATTCTATTTTGTGTAACAAGATACCGAGGAAATCTGACTTGGCAAGAATACATGAAAATTCGCTGCTTTCTATTCCAACATTCCGCATCAAATAATCAATCAACTAACCAAATAATTGACTATTTTTAGAACTTTAAATCAATTCATCAATCAAACTCTCATGAAAAATAAAATCGCCATCACCTTATTTTTAGGATTTCTAGTTGGAACAAGCTATGCTCAAAAAATGAACGTTGCCAAACTGGATAGTTTATTTCAAATTTTGGAAGCCAAAGATAAATTTATGGGTAGTATCGCCGTATCACAAAACGGAACGCTTCTTTATTCAAAGTCCATTGGAATGGATGACATAGAAAGCAATAAAAAATCTGGTGCTCTTTCAAAATATAGAGTGGGTTCTATTTCAAAAATGTTTACTTCTGCACTAGTCTTCAAGGCGATTGAAGAAAAAAAATTAATGTTAACTCAAACTATTGAAACGTTTTTTCCAACTATTGAAAACGCTAACAAAATAACTATTGGTTACTTATTAAATCACCGAAGCGGTATTCAAAATTTCACCAATAGTCCTGAATATTTAACCTACAACACCCAACCAAAAACGGAAAATGAAATGGTGGAAATCATTACCAAAGGGAAAAGTATTTTTGAACCCAACAGCAAAGCCGATTACAGCAACTCCAATTATGTTTTATTGAGTTACATTCTGGAAAAAACCTATAAAAAGCCATTCAGAACTATTTTGAACGATAAAATTGTAAAACCGTTAGGTTTAAAAAATACCTATATTGGAGGTAAGATTAACATTCTAAATAACGAAACCAACTCGTATTCCTTCTCTGAAAAATGGATCAAAGAACCAGAAACGGATATGTCGATCCCAATGGGAGCTGGCGCAGTGGTTTCTAATCCACAAGATTTGACGTTGTTTATTGAAAAGCTTTTCGCCAATGCCATAATCTCCGAAAGCAGCCTGAAACAAATGACAACTTTACAAGACAACTACGGAATGGGAATATTCCAATATCCGTTTTATGAGAAGAAGAGTTTTGGTCATACGGGAGGAATTGATGAATTCAGATCTACATTATCTTATTTTCCAGAGGACAAAATCGCTGTTGCATTAACCTCAAACGGTCGAACTTATGAAAATAACGACATCATGATTGCCGCTTTAAGTGCCTATTTCAACAAACCGTTTACAATTCCCAATTTTAAAACTGTCACACTAAAAAGTGAGGATTTAGATCCTTATTTAGGGGAATATTCAGATGCTGGATTTCCAATGAAAATCACAATTACAAAAGAAGACAACAAACTTTTTGCGCAGGCAACAGGTCAAGCTGCGTTTCCACTGGAGGCTATTGAAAAGGATAATTTTGAATTTAAAATGGCAGGAATAAAATTAGAATTCAAACCAAATGAAAAGCAGATGATCTTAAAACAAGGCGGTGGAAAATTTACTTTGACAAAAAAATAAAGCGCTTATTCTATCTTACGGTGAACAAAACTAACGCACTTGAATTCCATTAATTTAAAATACAAGCTAGGCCATTATTAAGTCGTTAATTGTACATTTGTCTCATGACAGAGCATTTTAGATTGTGTTTGAAATAACGATAACAAGCAAATTATTATTTTTCAATCCTGATTTATGAATAAACAAATAGGTTCAATTATAAATTCTATTATAAATCGATGAGTATCTTAAAAAAAGTAAATAAAGTCAGAAGAATTATTACGCATGGACTTACCAAAAATATTGGCAGTTCACAAAATAATCAAATCATAGATTTAACGCAAAAAATTGAAATCAAAAGAATTTTGATTTCAAGGCCCAACCACAGATTGGGTAATTTGTTGCTCATTACTCCGCTGGTTCAAGATGTAGTAGCTGCTTTTCCAGCGTGTAAAATTGATTTGTTTGTAAAGGGCGGTTTGGCACCTATTGTATTTAAAAATTATCCAAATATTAATTACATCATTGAACTTCCTAAAAAACCTTTTAAAAATTTGGCAGCCTATTTTAAGGTTTGGGTAAAGATCAAAAAACAAAAATATGACATTGTCATAAACGTAGACAAAAATTCCTCGTCTGGACGATTATCAGCTCAATTTGCTGATGCTAAATACAAATTTTTTGGCGATGATGACGAAGCTTTGAAACTAGAGCATATTGATTATGTACATATTGCAAAATATCCAGTATATGAATTTAGGCAATTTCTAACTAAATTAGGATTTACTAAAAATGACAATCCAATTCCTCCATTGGACTTAAAATTAAGTTCTTTGGAAATTAAGGAAGGACATAAAATAATTCAAGAATTAGTTAAAAATGACAAAAAAACGATTTGCATCTTTACCTACGCTACCTCTGATAAATGCTACTCAGAATCGTGGTGGGAAGAATTTTATGAACGTTTACTAACCGAATATCAAGATTATAATATTATCGAAATTTTACCTGTTGAAAACATATCGCAAATCGGCTTTAAAGCACTTACATTCTACAGTAAAGACATTCGTGAAATTGGATCTGTCATTGCTAATACAGAAATCTTCATTGGTGCAGATAGTGGGATTATGCATTTAGCCAGTTCTGTCCTTACACCGACTGTTGGGCTTTTCTCCCGCGCAAATCTAAAAACTTATGAACCGTATAACAACAATAGTGTTGCGATAAACACGAATACTGGCGACAAGGAGGATTGGATCAAAATAATAAACAAGGCCCTAATAAGATCATAATACTCTAAGGAATCAACATTCAAAAACAGCAACTTTAATAAACAATCGTAAAAGAAAAAACAAAATCACCAAACACCGAAACCACATGAAAACTAAATTTTTAATTTCCTTACTATTTACTTTCATCGGGGCCGGAACGCTTTGCGCACAAACGAGTACCCCTTTTACTTTAAAATTAGACCACGTTGCATTGTCAGTTAAGGACCTGGAAAAATCTGTTGGTTTTTATAAAAATGTTTTAAACTTTTCAGAGATAACCAACCTTACTAAAAAAGAGGGGATTCGCTGGATCTCCTTAGGAGAGGGAAAAGAGCTTCACCTTGTTGCTACAATCAAAGAACCCGTTACCATCAATAAAGCGGTACATTTAGCATTTAAAGCAACTCATTTTGAAGCATTAATCGACCTCTTAAAAACTCTAAAAATTACGTATTCTGACTGGCCTGGTAGACTGAATACAATTACCGTTCGGGCTGATGGAATCAAGCAAATCTACATTCAGGATCCTGATGGATACTGGATTGAGATTAATAGTGTTGAAAAATAGTAAACAAGGAAGTTTTCCCGTTCAGGCGTTTTTTTATTTCTAGCATAAGGTATTTGTATATGCTAGAGCTAAAGGTATTTACTAATCAAATATGTAAAAATTGAAACTTTTCTCCTAAATTGTGTAATGCTTTTTACCGCTTTGTTCACCAACTTTGTTGAACAATAAGTAGCGATTTTTAATCATTATAAAAATAAGATTATGAGCGATCATGCAAATGAATACACAGTTGAAGGAATAGATAAACTTAAAAGCCTAGTTAAAGAAATTAATACTTGCCTTTTTTGTACCAATCTTAAAACAAACGATGGAGCAACGACTAGACCAATGGGTGCCGTAAAAGTATGCGATGAAGGAAACATTTGGTTTTTTAGTGAAAAAGACAGTGATAAGAATAAAGAAATAGAACAAGATTCCAATGTTCAATTATTTTTTGCACATCCAGGTAAAGGAAGTTATATGGTTGTAAACGGTGAAGCAATCATTAGTACAGACCGGGATAAAATTGAAGAGTTGTGGACACCAGTAGTAAATATATGGTTCAAAGAAGGTAAAAATGACCCCAATATTTCCCTGATCAAAGTTAAACCAACAAGTGCCTATTTTTGGGATACTGACGGCAATCAAATGATTAACTTTCTAAAAATGGCTGCGTCCGTGGTTACCGGTACCAATTTAGTAAGTGGAAATGAAGGAGAAATAAAGCTTTAAAAAATAGTAAAAAAAAAACGCTTCAATAAATTGGAGCGTTTTTATAAAAATATAATTTCTGAGTAGCTTATTGCAGCACTCTATTTATTTGAGAGAAATTTTTCTCATAGTACTTTTCTTTTGTGGAAGATATGATTACACCATTGCTTAAGGAGGAGTGAATAAATTTAATTTCGCCTTCGCAAACCTCAACTACCATTCCAACGTGATTAATTTGACTTCTACCATTTGTTTTAAAGAAAATAAGATCTCCTTTTTGAGCTTCTTCTGTGTTTATTTTGGTACCCATACTCGATTGTTCTCGAGATGTTCGAGGTAATTTAATGTCAAATGCACCAAAAGTAGTACACATAAGTCCTGAGCAATCAAATCCCGATTTAGTAGTTCCGCCCGTGCGGTATCTCGTTCCTATATTTTCGGAAGCGCGTTCTATCAATTGGTCAAGAAAATCATGGCTAAAAGTAGGCTTGATTGCATTATTAAAATCAATTTTACTGCTTTCTATTTTAGTCTCTTTATCATTTAAATCGACAGCAAGAGCCACACTGTTTTCAGCAACTGTCTGAGAAAGAATACTCAATTTATAACCTACAGGAAGACCATTTTTAATCGCTGGATTTTGATTTTCTAACTCTTTAACTGTAATTCCGTATTCTTTTGCAATGGCATATTTTGTCTCTTTGGCCAGTACCTCTCTTGTAATTGTCTGCAGACTAGTTGGAGAATTTTGAATTGGTGCCGCTATCGTTTCTTGTGTTTTTGGTACACTAATTTGCGTTGACGCTATATTTTTAGACGCTGCTTCAGATACTGATGGAGTACCAAGTGAGGCAACAACCATTTCTGGTCTTGGTGAATCGACTCCTGGGATAACTACTTTCTGACCAACTCTAAGGGACTTAACTCCTAAAGACGGATTGGCTTTGTCAAATTCCTTAATTGTAATTCCGTATTTTTTTGTAATCGAATATTTAGTTTCTTTTGCTACTACTTCCCAAACGAAGGAGTGTGAGCTTTGGATTGCTTCGGATTCAATTTTAGATTCTTTAGCCGGTTCAATATTGGTAGGAATTTGTTTTGTTGTTGCAAGATTTGCTTTTTCGTTTGCAATTGCTGCAGCAGGTATATTTATTTTTTGACCAATTTTCAATTCGGCGGTTGCCAGTGAAGGATTGATTTGGTTTAATTCTTTAATGGAAATCCCGTATTGTTTGGCGATTCCGTAAAGTGTTTCTTTAGCTTGAACTTCGTGTTCTTTGGTCGCTTGATTTACAGCACTTTTGGTTTTAACGGTAGTGTTTTTGGTTGAAGCTACAGGAATTAATAAAACGGAATTGAGTTTTAAAAGGTTTTTAGCATTGGGATTTGACTTAAAAATAGCACTTTGCTTGACTTCATATTTCTCAGCGATGCTTGATATTGTTTCCCCTTTAACTATAGTGTGCTTTGTGATTTTTTCTTGTGCAAAAAGAACGATACTGTTCAAAAGAACTAGTCCTACTATTACCTTTAATCTCATATTCATTTGTTTCAAATTACCTACCCCTTTGTATTCTTTCTAGCGATCTCGGGATATAATTATTAGATCTCGCTAAACTTTTCTTTTTTACAATTTCATTGAAAGATGTAAAAATAATTTAAGGCTCTTTTTATAAAAGAGACTCAGACTGTGTCTATTTTACATTCCTATTGTTTTATGTTTCATTGGTAAAAACACTAAAAAACATGCCTCGTTGCAATTCTGTTGCAATTACTAAACTCGATGTCAAATTTTGAAGAATATTGATTGCAAAAACAAGCAAAAAAAGCTTCATTCCCAACAGAATATTTCAAAAAAGCTAATATAGGAGATTTAATCAAAAATTAGACTCTTTTTTTTAATTTTAACGTTCAAAAATTAAAAAACTACCCTGTTTTTTGAATTTTACTTCTATTTTACACCTTTGACTCTTTTCTTTTCTTCAAAAAATCTTATTTGAACAACAAGAAATATTTGAAAATAAGGGCTATCGTTTGTAGCCCTGATGAAAGAGGAAAGCCTTTTGAAATAGAATTGCTTATTTTTCCCGATCATAAAGAGCGACCAGCGGAAGCTCCTTTATGATCAGGAAAAAGCAATTGTATGAAAAAGCTTGAAACGGCCAGCAGGAAGCAGCTCCAAAAAAATAAGTGATTTTGAACAAAAAAGTATTATATAGGTAAAACACCAGTGTATAATGGTAACTAATTATTCAAATTCAGAAGTAAAGAATAACTTAACATTTGGATATTTATTTTGTGTCATCTGTATTGTGAAGTCTGAATCAGCTAGAAAAACTAATTGTCCGTATTTATCATGTGCTAGAAATTTTTGCTTGATTCGTCTGAATTCTTTAAACTCATCACTTTTTACATCATTTGGTTTTACCCAGCACGCCTTGTATACTGGAAAATTCTCGTAGGTACATTTAGCGCCATATTCATGTTCTAAACGGTATTGAATAACCTCGTATTGCAGCGCTCCTACTGTTCCAATGATTTTTCTGTTGTTCATTTCAAGCGTAAATAATTGCGCAACACCTTCGTCCATTAACTGATCAATTCCTTTGTCGAGTTGTTTGGCTTTCATTGGGTCTGCATTATTGATGTATCTAAAATGCTCTGGAGAGAAACTTGGAATTCCTTTGAAGCTCATGATTTCCCCTTCGGTTAAAGTATCTCCAATTTTGAAATTTCCAGTATCGTGTAAACCAACAATATCTCCCGGATAGGAGATGTCCACGATTTCCTTCTTTTCAGCAAAAAATGCATTTGGACTAGAAAATTTTAAATTCTTCTTTTGGCGAACGTGATAATACGGTTTGTTTCGTTCAAAAGTTCCTGAAACAATTTTTATAAAGGCCAGTCGGTCTCTGTGTTTTGGATCCATATTGGCATGGATTTTAAATACAAAACCGGTCATTTTCTCTTCTTTTGGATCTACCAATCGTGTTTCTGAATCTTTTGGTCTTGGAGATGGCGCAATTTGAACAAAACAGTCCAATAATTCTCTTACTCCAAAATTATTTAAAGCAGAACCAAAAAAGACAGGTTGTAATTTTCCGTCTAAATAGTCTTGTCGGTCAAATTTGGGATAGACTTCGTCTATTAATTCTAATTCTTCGCGTAAAGTAGCAGCAGGTTTTTGCCCAATAATTTTTTCTAATTGTGGGTTTTGTACATCTGAAAAAGCTATAGTTTCTTCAATATTTTTGCGGTTGTCCCCACTAAAAAGATTGATGTTTTGCTCCCATAAATTGTATATTCCTTGGAAGTCATATCCCATTCCTATTGGGAAACTCAGGGGAGTTACTTTTAAACCAAGTTTCTGTTCCACTTCGTCCATTAGATCAAAAGCATCTTTTCCTTCTCGGTCTAATTTGTTAATGAAAACGATAATTGGTATTTTTCGCATTCTACAAACCGCTACTAATTTCTCTGTTTGTTCCTCAACACCTTTGGCAACGTCAATTACTACAATCACACTGTCTACTGCCGTTAAGGTTCTAAAGGTATCTTCTGCAAAATCCTTATGTCCCGGAGTATCTAATATGTTTATTTTTTTATCTTTATAATTGAATGCCAAAACCGATGTAGAAACCGAAATTCCTCTTTGGCGTTCAATTTCCATGAAATCGCTCGTGGCTCCTTTTTTGATTTTATTGTTTTTAACAGCACCCGCTTCTTGGATGGCGCCCCCAAAAAGGAGTAGTTTTTCTGTAAGTGTAGTTTTACCTGCATCTGGATGCGATATAATCCCGAAAGTTCTTCTGCGTTGTATTTCTTCTAAAAAGCCCATATTTGTATAAATAGTCTGCAAAAGTACTATTTATAAGTGTGAATAAAAAAAATGAGACTGTCTTTTAGAACAGCCTCATTTTTTTTGCAAATTTTTTATGATTACATGTTTATCGACCAAACCGAATACCCATTTGGAGGACATTGTATTTTGACCCATTTGTCAGCTTGAGTTGTTGGTATCCATGCAGAATTTCCAGTAAAATCTTTTATTTGAGCATTAGTCCAGTTAGTCTGAATCCATCTCTCTTGCCATGTGGCGGAGTTATTGATATAGACTACTAATCCTGGATTTCCATTGTACCCATTTCTTCTGGCGATGTATTCATCAGTATCAGTATATAAAATCGAGGTTGTTCCCGTTGCTTTTTGGTTGTGAATCCAAATCAAATTGTTCATTTTGGTTTTGTTCAGCCATTCTTCATAATCTCTGTAAAAAATAGTTGGATATCCTTCATGGGTTAAGATGTAAGCATAGGCTAGCTCTTTTTTCCAAATCTCATCAGTATCGTGGTTGGAGACGAACGTAACTGCTTTGTGCGGGTTTCTTTTCCACATCATGTCATCGTTGAGGATGCTCAGGTTGTTTCCGTCAAATGCATCGTTCATTTTATAATAGCAGGCAAAATCAAAAACAGAACTATTGGCATTATTTGCCCAATCATTCAGTATGTTTACGTTAGAATCCCATAATTCACCCACTGAGAATCCACCAACGTTTGCATTCCAATCTTTTATGACCCAAGGAGCAAAACCTTTAACATAATCAAATCTCCAGCCATCAAATTTCATCGTGTTCTTGTAATACTTTCCTACGCCATCTGCTCTTTTCCAAAGCCAGTCTTGCACATTTGGTGCCACATGGGCTAAATCTGGAAAGCCGCCAAAAGCTCCTTCATCATTGTTTCCATAAGAATTTTTGTAAAAATCAGCGCTAGTTCTTGGGAATTTTCCAGAAGCTACGCCCGTAAAATTGGTGTACGTTTGAGTTCCTGTAAACGGATTGTTCTCTATCTGCCCTCCGCTATTGTGATTCAATACCATGTCAGCATATACTTGCATGTTTTCAGTATGTGCTTTTGTAATTAGACTTTCTAATTCGGTACGTGAACCAAATCGAGTTTCTACCGTGCCATTTTGATTGTAATTTCCAAAATCGAAATAATCAGTAGGATCGTATCCCATAGAAAAGGGTCCGTTCTGTGCCTTTGAAACGGGTGGAAGCCAAACGGAAACAATACCCACATTTGACCACGCCGTAATTTTAGTGTTTACCGTGTTCCACCAAGTACCGCCGGCAGGTACATCCCAGTAGAAAGCTTGCATCATAACACCTCCGCCTGGATTTGCGAGATATTTTCCGTTTGTAGTATTTGATGCTTTTCCGGTGCTGAAAGGATGACCATCATGATGGGTGACATCAATAACTTTAAATTGTTTCGCAGCAGCAGTAGCATCGTTTGTAAAATCATCACTTGAATTACACGAAGACAAACCAACCAATAATGCGGCCAGCAAGTAATTTTTAAAATTTTGTGTGTTCATAAAAAGAGTAATTTGGGGTTAGTTAATAGATTTGGGTAAATGCTTTTAAAAGCAGATTTAGAAATAATTTCTTGTATTAGATTTTGATTCGTAGGTTGTTTCAGAATTTCAAATCTCTACCATTTTGTGAATATTGAAATAGAGGGCGATAAAAAGTAGTATAACTTTATTTTTATATCTGTTTTTCTATCAAATTAATATGTTTTAGCTAATTTATACAATTTCTTACACGAGAAGCGTCAGAGTCTTTTTTAATTCGGAACGAAAACGTTGTAGTGTTGAGAACTTTTTATTTAGAGGTTTTAAAATGAGAATTTTATGGAAATGTAGCTCGCCTTTTGCGGTGAACTCATTAAATTTTAGTGAGATTTTTGTTTGTAGCCAATAGTATGAAGCAGCACATTTTTAATTTTGAAAATACAAATACAGTGCAAAGGAAAATTTTTAATCAATGATGAAGGTCAGATTCTAGAAAGTAGAATCTGCATTGGCTTTTTACAATCAGATTATTTCTAGTGTAGTAGCTTATTAAGCTAATTAAAAAATGTCTTTATAATATTTTGTTAATACTAGTTAGGAAACTTGTATTATCTAATTGAATTGCTATTTTTGTTCGTTTTAAATTTGAGGATAGCTACGGAATTGTATTATGAAAAGCAGTTCAATACTTGATTCTTAAAGCGTATATTTGCCAAAATTATTCTGGCTTTTATAGTTGGATTTAAAAACAACACAATCAGGATGTTTTACATTTAATATAAATTATAATAATGCCAATAAATAAAATACAAATGAAATCTATTAATAATAGAATTGCACTGACTTTTTTTCTTTTGCTTTTTACAAGTGTCATAACAAGTGCTCAAGAAATTATTAAGGACTCCGTTATCGCTCCTGTTAAAAAGATACAATCGACCGGAAAACTTAAAATTGACGGAGTAATAGCAACGGTGGGAGACTATATTATTTTAGATTCAGATATTGATAAGTCCTTTCTTGAAATTTCTACGCAAGGAGGTTCTGTGAATGATATTTCAAGATGTCAAATGCTAGGAAAATTATTAGAAGATAAATTGTATGCGCATCAAGCAATCCAAGATAGTATCGTAGTAACTGATTCAGAGGTAAAAGGAATGATGGAAGACCGCTTGAATTATATGATTGAAAAAATTGGTTCTTTAGAAAAAGTAGTTCAATATTATAAAAAGGATTCTGAAGAAGAATTTAGAACCTATTTCTCAGATATTTTAAAAGAAGGAAAGTTGACCTCTGAAATGCGAAATAAGATCGTTGAAGCAGTCGAAATTACTCCTGAAGAAGTTCGTAATTATTTCAAAACTATTCCTAAAACTGATTTGCCAACTTTTGGAGTGGAGTTAGAAGTGGCACAAATTGTTGTTACTCCAAAAGTCTCTGCTGAGGATAAGCAAAAAGTAATTGATAAACTGAATGAGTTTAAAAAAGAAATCGAAGAAGGCTCCAGTTTTTCAACTAAAGCAGTTTTATATTCTCAAGATCCGGGATCTAGATCGAATGGAGGATATTACAAAATGAATCGCAAAACTCCCTTTGTCAAAGAATTTAAGGAGGTTGCTTTTAGTTTAGCGGAAGGTGAAATATCAGCTCCTTTTGAAACAGATTTTGGATATCATATTATTTATGTAGAAAAAATTAAAGGACAGGAAATAGAGTTGCGTCATATTTTACTATCGCCAACGATTACTGAAACGGCGCTGGATGAAGCGAAAGAAAAAATTACTTTGATCAAGAAAAGAATTGAAGATAAAGAAATTACTTTTGCGGAAGCAGCCAGAACATTATCTGATGAAAAAGAAACAAGAGCCAATGGAGGAGCATTGATTAATCCACAAACGCAAGACACTCGTTTTGAATTGACAAAAATGGATCCTACTTTTTACAGTCAAGTTTCTAATTTGAAAGCAAATCAAGTTTCTGTTCCTATTTTAGACCAAGGAGAAGAAGGAAAGAAGAAATTCAAGCTGATCACTGTCACTAATAGAATTGATGAACATACGGCTGATTATGCTAAGGATTATATCAAAATTAAAGAATTGGCTTTAAAAAATAAGCAGATTCTGGCTATTGGAAAATGGTTTAATGAAAAAATAAAAGAAACTTATATCAAAATCATAGGCGAATACAGAGACTGTGATTTTGCAAATAATTGGCTTAAGAAATAGTACTATTTTTCAAATTTCAGGTACGTTTAGTACTAAAAAATTTTTCTTTTAATAAATAAAAAGAGTTAGTTTTATGATCTCATAACGCTAACTCTTTTTTAATTTTAAATACCTTATACATGTCAGACGTAGTAGCAATACAGAATTTAGTTCAAAAACGACAAGAGTTAAAAAGCGAAATAGCAAAAATTATTGTTGGGCAAGATGCTGTGGTAGATCAAATTTTACTTTGTATTTTTTCTGGTGGTCACGCCTTATTGGTAGGAGTTCCTGGATTAGCAAAAACCTTGATGGTAAATACGTTGGCGCAAGCACTGGGTCTTGATTTTAAAAGAATTCAGTTTACTCCTGATTTAATGCCCTCGGATATACTAGGAAGTGAAATATTAGATGAAAACAGACATTTTAAATTTATAAAAGGACCTATTTTTTCTAATATTGTGTTAGCCGATGAAATCAATAGAACACCGCCAAAAACTCAGGCTGCTTTGTTAGAGGCCATGCAGGAGCGTTCCGTGACTATTGCAGGTGAGAATTACAAGTTAAATTTACCTTATTTTGTTTTGGCTACCCAAAATCCAATAGAGCAAGAGGGAACTTATCCTTTGCCTGAAGCGCAATTAGACCGGTTCATGTTTGCTATAAAACTAGAATATCCCTCTTTTGCAGAGGAAGTTCAAGTTGTAAAGCGTACGACTTCCGACATAAAAAATACCATAAATCCATTATTTACGGCACAACAAATTATTGATTTTCAGGCTTTAATTCGCAGAATTCCCGTAGCGGATAATGTTATTGAATATGCTGTAACTCTCGTTAGTAAAACGCGTCCTGACAATCCACTTTCTACTGAATTTGTGAAAAATTATTTAGACTGGGGAGCGGGACCACGCGCTTCACAAAATTTAATTTTGGCTGCAAAAGCCAATGCTGCTTTCAACGGAAAATTCTCTCCCGATATCGAAGATGTCAAAGCGGTAGCAATAGGAATACTTCGTCACCGAATAATCAAAAACTACAAAGCAGATGCGGAAGGTATCACCGAAGAAATGATAATTACAACGTTGTTCTAAATGCTTTTTTTGTTGCTTTGAGCTTGATTTTCAGGAGTAACTACAACGTTTTCTTAATTATTCAATTATTTGCATTTTAGAAACGATACGAATACAATTGATTAGTTATGGATTAATCAATTTTATGTTAATTTTTTTAAATTTTATCATTTTTAAACAGTAAAAATCAGTATTAGGTAATAATATCTTTTGAAAACATGGCGTTCATTAAATTTTTTTAAATTTCATCTTAAAGAGCTAAATTTGCGTCATAAATAAAAAACTAGATAGTATGGCTTTTAATTTTGAGAGGATCAAAAGAAGCAGCCTTTAACATTGAAAACAATTGCATTATGAGCATTTATAACGATTATCTAAAGGAAATCGAAGAAAGAAAAGGACAAGGATTGCATCCAAAGCCAATTGATGGTGCTGAATTATTGGGCGAAATCATCACACAAATTAAAGATGTAGATAACGCAGATCGTGAAGACTCTCTTACCTTCTTTATTTACAATACGGTTCCTGGAACTACTCCTGCTGCTGGCAGAAAAGCTGCATTTTTAAAGGAGATTATACTTGGCGTATCCGTTGTAAAAGAAATTACTCCTGCTTTTGCGTTTGAACTATTGTCTCACATGAAAGGCGGTCCTTCGATAAAGGTGCTACTTGACCTAGCTTTAGATACAAATGTTGCTATTGCTAAAGAAGCAGCAGAGGTTCTTAAAACGCAATTTTTCCTTTATGAGGCGGATACCAATCGCTTAGAAGCGGCATTCAAAAGTGGAAACGAAATTGCTAAAGAAATTTTAGAAAGTTATGCTAAAGCGGAGTTTTTCACAAAGCTTCCTGAAGTAGTAGAAGAAATAAAAGTAGTTACTTACATTGCTGGAGAAGGCGATATTTCAACTGATTTATTGTCGCCGGGGAACCAAGCGCATTCTAGATCTGATCGTGAGCTTCATGGTAAATGTTTGATTTCCCCTGCAGCTCAGGATGAAATTCAGGCTTTACAAGCGCAACATCCAGACAAAAGCGTCATGTTGATTGCTGAAAAAGGAACAATGGGTGTGGGTTCCTCAAGAATGTCAGGTGTGAACAATGTGGCGCTTTGGACTGGTAAAAAAGCAAGTCCTTACGTTCCGTTTATAAATATTGCACCAATTGTAGCAGGAACAAACGGAATTTCTCCAATTTTCCTAACTACTGTTGATGTAACCGGTGGTATTGGTCTTGACCTTAAAAACTGGGTAAAGAAATTAGATGAAAATGGAAATCCAATTCGCAACGAAAGTGGTGATGTGGTTCTAGAGGAAGCGTATTCTGTAGCTACTGGAACGGTGCTAACCATCAATACTAAAACAAAGAAATTATACAATGGCGATACAGAATTGATCGATATTTCTAAGGCATTTACACCTCAGAAAATGGAATTTATAAAAGCTGGTGGTTCTTACGCGATTGTTTTTGGAAAAAAACTACAAACGTTTGCTTCAAAAACTTTAGGAATTGCGATTGTTCCCGTTTTTGCTCCATCCAAAGAAGTTTCTATAGACGGACAAGGTCTTACAGCCGTTGAAAAAATATTTAATAAAAATGCTGTTGGTTCAACGCCTGGGAAAGTCTTGCACGCTGGATCTGACGTTCGTGTTACCGTAAATATTGTTGGTTCACAAGATACGACAGGTTTGATGACTTCTCAAGAATTAGAGTCTATGGCCGCTACTGTGATTTCACCAATTGTAGATGGTGCTTATCAATCGGGATGTCATACAGCATCGGTTTGGGATAATAAATCGAAGGCAAACATTCCAAGATTGATGCAGTTCATGAATGATTTCGGTTTGATCACTGCGCGTGATCCTAAAGGCGTTTATCATGCCATGACGGATGTAATTCATAAGGTGTTAAATGATATTACTGTTGATGAATGGGCGATCATTATTGGTGGTGACTCGCATACCAGAATGTCAAAAGGAGTTGCTTTTGGTGCTGACTCAGGTACCGTTGCGCTTGCTTTGGCTACAGGAGAGGCATCTATGCCAATTCCAGAATCAGTAAAAGTTACTTTCAAGGGAGACATGAAAAATTACATGGATTTCCGTGATGTGGTGCATGCTACACAATCTCAAATGTTGAAGCAATTTGGCGGTGAAAATGTATTTCAAGGACGTATTATTGAGGTGCATTTAGGAACCCTTACTGCCGATCAAGCCTTTACTTTTACAGATTGGACGGCTGAAATGAAAGCGAAAGCTTCTATTTGTATTTCTGAGGACGACACTTTGATTGAATCATTAGAAATTGCCAAAGGTAGAATCCAGATCATGATTGATAAAGGAATGGACAACGAAAAGCAAGTGCTAAAAGGATTGATTGCTATTGCTAATAATAGAATTGCAGCTATTGAATCAGGGGAGAAACCTGCGTTGACTCCAGATGCTAATGCAAAATATTATGCGGAAGTGGTTATTGATTTAGATATTGTTGTAGAGCCAATGATTGCCGATCCAGACGTGAATAACGCGGACGTTTCTAAGCGCTACACGCACGATACCATTAGACCACTTTCTTTTTATGGAGGTGTTAAAAAAGTAGATCTTGGTTTTGTAGGTTCTTGTATGGTGCATAAAGGCGATTTGAAGATTCTTTCTCAAATGCTAAAAAACATCGACGAACAATATGGAAAAGTGGAGTTCAAAGCGCCGCTTGTAGTAGCGCCACCAACATACAACATCGTTGATGAACTCAAAGCAGAAGGAGACTGGGAAGTTTTACAAAAATATTCTGGATTTGAATTTGATGATAATGCTCCTAAAGGCATAGCGCGTACTGGATATGAAAACATTCTATACCTAGAGCGTCCAGGGTGCAACTTATGTATGGGTAACCAAGAAAAAGCGGCCAAAGGAGATACAGTTATGGCAACATCAACTCGTCTTTTCCAAGGAAGAGTTGTTGAGGATACAGAAGGTAAAAAAGGAGAATCGTTGCTTTCATCTACACCGGTTGTGGTATTGTCTACAATATTAGGTAGAACTCCAACAATGGAAGAATATAAAGCAGCGGTGAAAGGAATCAATTTAACTCAGTTTGCGCCATCTCATAAATTATTAGTAAAATAATATCTCATTTTTGTTAATTATATCAAAAAGCCTGAGTCTGTCAAAAGACTTAGGCTTTTTTTATGGGTATAGTTTCTCTATTTTTTGTACCTTGTGACTATTAAATACTTGAATTTTTATTACACATAACAAACAATCCTATACATTATGGCTTTTGATATTGAAATGATTAAAAAAGTGTACGACAACATGGCAACTCGTGTTGATAAAGCACGCGAAATAGTTGGACATCCACTTACTCTAACGGAGAAAATCTTATACAATCACCTTTGGGATGGAATGCCATCAAAAGCTTTTACACGTGGTGCTGATTATGTTGATTTTGCTCCAGATAGAGTGGCTTGTCAAGATGCTACTGCTCAAATGGCGTTGTTACAATTCATGCATGCTGGTAAAGCTAAGGTTGCTGTGCCTACAACGGTGCATTGTGATCACTTGATCCAAGCTAAAGTTGATGCGGTGACGGATTTGGCAAGAGCCAAAACACAAAGTAATGAAGTGTTTGAGTTTCTTTCGTCAGTATCTGATAAATACGGAATAGGTTTTTGGAAACCAGGAGCTGGAATTATCCACCAAGTGGTGTTAGAGAATTATGCATTTCCAGGTGGAATGATGATTGGAACCGACTCACATACCGTAAATGCGGGTGGTTTAGGAATGGTAGCTATTGGTGTTGGTGGTGCTGATGCTGTCGATGTAATGTCAGGAATGGCCTGGGAATTAAAATTTCCTAAATTAATTGGAGTAAAATTAACGGGTAAGCTTTCTGGTTGGACAGCTCCAAAAGACGTTATCCTTAAAGTAGCCGGAATTCTTACCGTAAAAGGGGGAACTGGCGCTATTGTTGAATATTTTGGCGAAGGCGCAACCGCTATGTCATGTACTGGTAAAGGAACAATTTGTAATATGGGTGCCGAAATTGGTGCTACAACTTCTACATTTGGGTATGATGATTCCATGAGTCGTTATTTGCGTTCCACAGACAGAGCTGATGTTGCCGATGCTGCCGATAAAATTGCGCCGTATTTAACTGGTGACGCAGAAGTATATACTAATCCCGAATTGTATTTTGATCAAGTAATCGAAATCAATTTAGACGAATTAGAACCGCATTTAAACGGTCCTTTTACACCAGATTTAGCAACCCCTATTTCTAAAATGAAAGAGGAAGCCATCAAAAATAACTGGCCTTTGAAAATTGAAGTGGGTTTAATTGGCTCTTGTACGAACTCGTCTTACGAGGATATTGCTCGTGCTGCTTCAATAGCAAAACAAGTTACGGATAAAAACTTAAAAATTAAATCAGAATTTACCATTACTCCAGGTTCTGAATTGGTTCGATATACTATAGAACGTGACGGATTTATCGATATTTTTGATAAAATGGGAGCGACTGTATTTGCAAACGCCTGCGGACCTTGTATTGGAATGTGGGATCGAGAAGGAGCAGACAAAGAAGAGCGCAACACAATCGTTCACTCATTCAATCGTAACTTCTCTAAGCGTGCTGATGGAAATCCAAATACTTTAGCATTCGTAGGTTCACCAGAATTGGTAACTGCACTGGCTATAGCGGGTGATTTAAGTTTCAATCCATTGACAGATACTTTGATCAATGAAAATGGGGAAAAAGTTAAATTAGAAGCGCCAACAGGAGATGAATTGCCTCCAAAAGGTTTTGCCGCTGAAGATCCCGGTTTTCAAGCACCAGCCGAAGATGGTTCTGGTATCGTTGTTTCGGTGAGCGAAACTTCGGAGCGTTTGCAGTTATTAGCGCCTTTCTCACCTTGGGATGGAAAAAATATTACAGGAGCTAAATTGCTTATCAAAGCATTCGGAAAATGTACTACAGATCACATCTCGATGGCTGGACCATGGTTGCGTTTCCGCGGACACTTAGATAATATTTCTAATAATATGTTGATTGGTGCTATCAATGCATTCAACCAAAAACCAAATAAAGTCAAAAACCAATTGACTGGTATTTATGATGCAGTTCCCGCCGTTGCACGTGCATACAAAGCAGCTGGAGTTCCATCGATTGTAGTGGGTGATCATAATTACGGAGAAGGATCCTCTCGTGAACATGCCGCTATGGAACCGCGTTTCCTAGGTGTAAAAGCAGTATTGGTAAAATCATTTGCCCGTATTCACGAAACAAACCTTAAAAAACAAGGGCTATTAGGTTTGACCTTTGCAACAGAAGCAGATTACGATAAAATTCAAGAAGATGACATAATCAATTTCACGGATTTAGTTGATTTTGCTGTCGGAAAACCCTTAACATTGGAATTCGTTCACGCAGATGGAACCAAAGATATAATTTTGGCAAACCATACGTATAACGAAGGTCAAATAGGTTGGTTCGTAGCCGGTTCAGCATTAAACCTGATTGCTGCTGCTGGAAAAATATAAGTAAAGTAAATAATTTTTATAGTAAAAACTCTCAAGCCAACTTGGGAGTTTTTTTATGGTTGGTGGATTCAATTAATTAATGCGAATTCCTGATTATTGTTTAATAATTGTAAATATACTTCATTTGGAGAATCAAATTGATGCCTTTTCCGAGGTCTATTATTTAACTTTTCTACTACTATTTGTACCTGTACATCTGTTATCATTTCGAAGTTTGAACCCTTTGGGAAATACTGCCGGACTAAACCATTTAAATTTTCATTTGCACCTCTTTCCCAACTGCAATAAGGGTTTGCAAAGTAATAATCTATTTCTAAAGCTTGTGCTATTAATTCATGTTTTGCAAATTCCTTACCATTATCCGATGTAATCGTTTTTAAAAAAGGCTTCCAGTTCTCCAATAATTCAATAGTAGCTTTTTTAACAATCTCAGCATCTTTACTCTCTATTTTTTTCATTTGTAACATCCCAGTTGCTCTATCATTTATCGTTAGTAAAGCTCCTTTATGGTCTTTCCCTATTACTAAATCAATTTCCAAGTCTCCAAATCTTTGCTTTTCTTCTACTTCAATTGGACGATTTTCGATGCCAACTCTGCCAACTATTAATCCTCTTTTATCTTTTAAAGCACCTCGCTTTCGGTAGGTCTTACCTTTACTTCGCAGATGCTTGTATAAATCTCCTGTGTTTTTCTTGTCATTTAAAATAAATTTATAAATTGTTTCATGGCAAACACAATTAATACCCTCTTTTAAAGATTTCCCAACTATTTGTTCTGGCGAGTAATCAGCGCGGATTAGTTTGCTGACGTACTGTTTAATTTCATTACTAAAACATTGATTTTTAGGCTTCTCTTTGTGCCTTTTATTACATTTTCGACTTGCTAAGTCTGCTTTATAATTAGAGTTACGCTCGTCCGAATTACGTTTTATCTCTCTATATATAGATGAAATGTGCACGTTTATATCAACAGCTATTTGCGCTTTACTGACGTTTTGTTGCATCAGAAATTCTAATTTGTATCTTTGTTCAACGGTAAAATGCTTCATACTTTGCGAATTTTAGGCGAGGAGCAAGTAAGATAAATTTTTCCATTTCAGCAAACAGGGAAAAGAATTAATTTTCTTTTCTTTGTTCTGAAAAAATATTTCATCTTTCTTTGAGATTCCTAACTTTCGCATTTATTAATTGAATTCAAGTATGTATTTTAGTGATGATTTTAAATTAGGCAACCATACTTTCCAAGTTCACCGCTTTCTTTAAAAAAGCTTTGATCAATAGGCGATTGGGTGCTACACCAGACGTAATTACTTGTTTCTTTGTGTTAATACCTTCTGTAGAAATGGTACTATTTGGATCTTGTTTCGAACCCATAAACCACAATACAAAATTCATACTGCTCGAAGAAGATACGGCTGAAACGCTTTCTTTTTTTGTTGAAACAGTCAGTTCAACTGTATTTAAATCTGCCACAGTATTTGCAGTTTGTGCCACAACACTTGTATTTGAAATTAGAATAAAAACAAATAGAATAAGGCCATTAACCATGGTTTTTGTATTTGCTTTTAAAGAAAAATATTTCATAACAATTATATTTTTACGAGAAAGACGGTTTGTATCTCTAACTCGATTGCGAAAGTATACCAATTAAAATCGAGCCGAAAATATTTTCGATGAAGCACCATTATAATCGTTTAAAGCACAAACTTGTTGTTTAAAGCGACTATTTAATATGCAGTTAACACTGCATTACCATGATCTCGATGGCAATCCATCATACCAGGAGCTCATTACTATGAAATTTTAAAAGCACTAATGCAACCAAAAAAAAAGTACCCAACACAGTTCGATGTGGAGCCATAACCAACACCACATAGTATAATATATAGTAGCATCGATTGATTACCGATTTAAATATCGGTTTCACAAAAAAACAAAATATGAAGTATAGAAGAATAAAACTGAAGATTTCATTCACCAGAGGTAGCCTTTTACCTTTGTAAAATAATAGTGCTATCCTTAGAAATAGGGAATAAAAAAAAAGGCTTCCGTTGTTACGGAAGCCTTTTAAATAACTTATGCTTGTCCCGCAGGACCAAAATTAAGCGGTATAGGTGCTTGTTCAGTGTCTTTTATTTCGCCATGAGCGACTTCAAAACGGTGAATATTTTCCCCAATTGCTTTTAATAATCTTTTAGCATGCTGTGGAGTCAAGACAATTCTTGATTTCACCTTAGCTTTAGGAATACCTGGCATGATACTTACAAAATCTAAAACAAACTCTGATGAAGAGTGATTTATTATTGCTAAATTGGAATAAATTCCTTCAGCAATTTTTTCGTCTAACTCAATATTAATCTGCTCTTGTTGTTGATTAGAATTACTCATACCTTAATAAATATATTCTTCTTTGTTAGCCATCATATCATTGTAATCCTCTTTTGAACCTACAATTGTATTATCATATTCTCTCATACCCGTTCCGGCAGGGATTCTATGTCCAACAATTACATTTTCTTTCAATCCTTCTAAGTAATCGATTTTACCTGCAACAGCAGCTTCATTCAATACTTTAGTCGTTTCTTGGAAAGATGCAGCAGAGATAAATGATTTTGTTTGAAGTGATGCTCTTGTAATACCTTGTAAAACTGGCGTTGCTGTTGCAGTAACAACATCACGAGCTACAACAAGATTTTTATCCGTACGTTTCAATAAAGAGTTCTCATCACGCAACTCACGAGGCGTAATAATCTGACCTTCTTTAAGCGCACTAGAATCTCCAGCATCTTCAACCACTTTCATACCGTATAATTTGTCGTTCTGAACGATAAAATCTTTAGTGTGAATCAATTGATCTTCTAAGAATAAAGTATCACCTGGATCTTGAACTCTAACTTTACGCATCATTTGACGTATTACTACTTCAAAGTGTTTATCATTAATTTTCACCCCTTGCAAACGGTATACTTCTTGAATTTCATTTACCAAATACTGTTGAACAGCCGCTGGTCCTTGAATTCTTAAAATATCATCTGGAGTAATAGCTCCATCAGATAAAGGTACACCTGCTCTAACGAAGTCATTCTCTTGAACTAGAATTTGACTTGATAATTTAACCAAGTATTTTCTAATATCACCGAACTTAGATTCGATAACAACCTCACGATTCCCTCTTTTGATTTTTCCAAAAGAAACAACACCATCAATTTCAGAAACAACTGCTGGGTTTGAAGGATTACGAGCTTCTAACAACTCTGTAATTCTAGGTAAACCTCCTGTAATATCTCCAGATTTAGAAGAACGACGTGGGATTTTTACCAATACCTTACCTGCTTTAATTTTCTCCCCGTTTTCAACCATCAAGTGGGCTCCAACTGGTAAGTTATAAGAACGAATCAATTCATTGTCTTTACCGTAAACCAATAAAGTTGGAATTAATTTTTTAGCTCTTGATTCAGAAATTACTTTTTCTTGGAAACCAGTTTGCTCATCAATTTCAACCATGAATGATTGACCTTGCTCTAACTCTTCGTAAGCAATTTTACCAGTGAATTCAGAAACAATAACTCCATTGTATGGATCCCATTTACAAATCACATCGCCTTTAACGACAGACTGACCGTCTTTTACGAAAATGGAGGATCCGTAAGGAATATTATTGGTACTTAATAAAATACCTGTTCTTTCATCAATTAATTTCAATTCAGTAGAACGAGAAACTACAATATCAACTGCATTTCCTTCACTATCTTCTCCCTTAACGGTTTTTAAATCTTCTATTTCAAGTTTACCATTAAATTTGGTAATGATACTTGACTCTTCGGATATACCACCCGCAACCCCACCAACGTGAAAAGTACGTAATGTTAATTGTGTACCAGGTTCTCCAATAGACTGTGCTGCAATTACACCAACAGCTTCTCCTCTTTGTGTCATTTTTCCAGTAGCTAAATTTCTACCGTAACATTTAGCACAAATCCCTTTCAACGCTTCACAAGTTAATGGAGAACGAACTTCTACTTTCTCGATAGGAGAAGCATCAATTGCTTTCATTATAACTTCTGTAATTTGCTGACCAGAATGAATTAAAATTTCATTATTCAATGGATTGATTAAGTCTTGTAGCACTACACGACCTAATATTCTTTCTCCTAATGTTTCAACAATTTCTTCATTTTTCTTCAATGCTGAGACTTCAACACCTCTAAGTGTACCACAATCATCGATATTAACAATAACATCTTGCGATACATCATGCAATCTTCTTGTTAAGTATCCTGCATCTGCCGTTTTCAAAGCTGTATCCGCAAGACCTTTACGCGCACCGTGAGTAGAAATAAAGTACTCAAGGATCGAAAGACCTTCTTTAAAGTTAGAAAGAATCGGGTTTTCAATAATTTCACCACCACCAGCAGTCGATTTTTTAGGCTTAGCCATCAAACCACGCATACCAGTTAACTGACGAATTTGTTCTTTGGAACCCCTTGCTCCAGAATCAAGCATCATATACACTGAGTTGAAACCTTGTTGGTCTTCTCTAATGTTTTTCATTGCTAACTCTGTCAATTGAGCATTTGCTGAAGTCCATACATCAATAACTTGGTTGTAACGTTCGTTATTGGTAATAAGACCCATGTTATAATTTGCAGAAATACCTTGAACTTGTTCTCTGGCGTCTGCAATTAATTTTGGTTTTTGATCTGGAATTCTAATATCACCTAAAGAGAATGACAATCCACCTTTGAAGGCAAATTTGTATCCCATGTCTTTCATGTTATCCAAGAAAGCCGCTGTTGTAGGTACATCAGTAGAACTTAAAACGTGCCCAATAATGTCTCTAAGATTTTTCTTAGTCAATACATCATTGATATATCCAGCTGCTTCCGGTACTACTTCATTAAATAATACACGACCCGCAGTTGTTTGAATAATTTTAAAAACTAATTCCCCAGCTTCATTGAAATCCTTAGCTCTTATTCGAACACGAGCATTCAATTCTACTCTACCTTCATTCAAAGCAATATTTACTTCTTCAGCAGAATAAAAAGTGATTCCTTCTCCTAAAATTTTAAGTTCAGGAGTTGACAAACGCTCTTTGGTCATATAATAAAGACCAAGCACCATGTCTTGAGAAGGTACCGTAATTGGAGCTCCATTAGCAGGATTCAGAATATTGTGAGAACCCAACATTAACAATTGTGCTTCCAAAATAGCTTCTGGTCCTAGTGGCAAGTGAACTGCCATTTGATCCCCATCAAAATCCGCATTAAATGCAGTACAAACTAAAGGGTGCAATTGGATTGCTTTTCCTTCAATTAATTTTGGTTGAAATGCTTGGATACCTAATCTGTGCAAAGTAGGAGCACGATTCAGTAATATTGGATGCCCTTTAATTACATTTTCAAGGATGTCCCATACTACGGGCTCTTTCTTATCTATTATTTTCTTAGCTGATTTTACCGTTTTTACAATCCCTCTTTCTATCAATTTACGGATAACGAAAGGTTTGTATAATTCTGCTGCCATATCTTTAGGGATACCACACTCAGATAATTTTAATTCAGGTCCGACAACAATTACCGAACGAGCAGAATAATCCACACGTTTTCCAAGTAAGTTTTGACGGAAACGACCTTGTTTTCCTTTTAATGAGTCAGATAAAGATTTTAATGGTCTGTTTGATTCTGTTTTTACTGCAGAAGCTTTACGCGTATTATCGAAAAGTGAATCTACAGATTCCTGCAACATACGTTTTTCGTTTCTTAAGATAACTTCTGGAGCTTTAATCTCCATTAATCTTTTTAAACGGTTGTTACGGATGATTACACGACGGTATAAATCATTTAAATCTGAAGTTGCAAAACGACCTCCATCAAGTGGCACAAGCGGACGCAATTCTGGTGGAATAACTGGTACCACTTTCATAATCATCCATTCTGGACGATTCTCACGGTTCAAGTTAGACTCCCGGAAAGATTCCACAACTTGTAATCTTTTTAATGCTTCCGTTTTACGTTGTTTAGACGTCTCATTGTTCGCATTATGTCTCAATTGGTAAGACAATTGATCTAAATCGATTCTTGCCAATAAATCCATAATACACTCTGCTCCCATTTTGGCAACAAATTTATTTGGATCAAAATCATCAAGATATTGATTGTCAGCAGGAAGTGTATCTAAAATATTTAAATATTCTTCTTCTGTAAGGAAGTCCAATCTTTGTACTGATTCACCTTCTGCATTTTTAGCAATACCGGCTTGGATTACTACGTATCTTTCGTAGTAAATAATCATATCTAATTTCTTAGAAGGAAGTCCAAGTATATAACCAATTTTATTTGGAAGAGAACGGAAATACCAGATATGAGCAATTGGCACAACAAGGTTGATGTGACCTACTCTATCTCTACGTACTTTTTTCTCCGTAACTTCAACACCACAACGGTCACAGATGATCCCTTTGTAACGTATTCTTTTATACTTACCACAAGCACATTCAAAATCTTTTACTGGTCCGAAAATACGCTCGCAGAAAAGACCATCACGCTCTGGTTTGTGCGTTCTGTAGTTGATGGTTTCAGGTTTCAATACTTCACCTCTTGATTCTTTCAAAATCGATTCAGGAGAAGCAAGGCCTATTGAGATTTTATTAAACCTTTTTACAGGGTTTTTATCTTTATTGTTATTATTTCTATTATTCATCATAGTTTTTACTATTGATTTATTTGCAATTAAAAATTGATTGTAGATTTATGACTTTCTTAAATCATTAAACTATTACCTCGAATTACTTCTCTAAACTTCAAATAAAAATTTTGAAGTGCTAATTATAAAACCAATTGAAGTTTTATAAAAAATCGGAACGATTTACGGGTATAAATCCTAAAAACTTTTATAAATGAGTAATCAGTCCCAATAAAAAATTGGAACTGATTACTTCAACTATTATTTATTCTTCTAAACGAATATCAAGTCCAAGACCTTTCAATTCATGCATTAATACATTGAATGATTCTGGTAATCCTGGTTCTGGCATAGACTCTCCTTTTACGATTGCTTCGTAAGTTTTAGCTCTACCGATAACATCATCAGACTTCACAGTCAAGATTTCTCTAAGCGTACTTGATGCTCCATAAGCTTCAAGTGCCCAAACCTCCATCTCTCCAAAACGTTGACCTCCAAATTGAGCTTTACCTCCAAGTGGTTGTTGAGTAATCAACGAGTATGGACCTATAGAACGTGCGTGCATTTTATCGTCAACCATGTGTCCAAGTTTCAACATATAAATTACTCCAACTGTTGCCGCTTGGTGGAAACGCTCTCCTGTACCACCATCATAAAGATAAGTATGTCCGAAACGTGGCACTCCAGCTTCATCAGTCAATGCATTGATTTGATCAAGAGATGCTCCGTCAAAAATTGGAGTAGCAAATTTTCTACCCAAGTTTTGTCCAGCCCAACCCAGTACCGTTTCATAAATTTGACCAATGTTCATACGTGAAGGTACCCCAAGTGGGTTCAATACGATATCAACTGGTGTTCCGTCTTCAAGGAAAGGCATATCTTCATGACGAACGATACGAGCAACAATACCTTTGTTACCGTGACGTCCCGCCATTTTATCCCCAACTTTCAACTTACGTTTTTTGGCAATATATACTTTCGCTAATTTCAAAATCCCTGCTGGCAATTCATCTCCAACAGTAATAGTGAATTTCTCTCTACGTAATGCACCTTGTAAATCGTTCAATTTAATTTTATAGTTATGAATCAAATCATTAACCATTTTATTAGTTGCATCATCAGCAACCCATTGCCCTTTACTTAAGTGAGCAAAATCTTCCACAGCATAAAGCATTTTTTGAGTGTATTTTTTACCTTTTGGTAAAACTTCTTCACCCAAATCATTCATTACCCCTTGAGATGTTTTTCCGTTTACGATCAAGAAAAGTTTTTCCACTAATTTGTCTTTTAATTCAACAAATTTAACTTCAAACTCCATTTCAAGTGCTCCTAAAGCATCTTTATCCTGAGTACGTTTACGCTTATCTTTTACAGCTCTTGCGAACAATTTTTTATCTAAAACAACACCATGTAAAGAAGGAGACGCTTTCAATGAAGCATCTTTTACATCACCTGCTTTATCCCCGAAGATTGCACGAAGCAATTTCTCTTCTGGAGTAGGATCTGATTCCCCTTTTGGAGTAATTTTACCGATCAAAATGTCACCAGGTTTAACCTCGGCTCCAATTCTAATCATACCATTTTCATCTAAATCTTTAGTAGCTTCTTCAGAAACGTTTGGTATATCATTCGTCAATTCCTCGTTACCTAATTTAGTATCTCTAACTTCTAATGAATAATCATCGACGTGAATAGAGGTAAAAATATCGTCACGAACTACTTTTTCAGAAATTACAATCGCATCCTCAAAGTTGTATCCTTTCCATGGCATAAAAGCAACTTTTAGGTTACGACCTAAAGCTAATTCACCATTTTGAGTCGCATATCCTTCTGATAATACTTGTCCAGGCACTACTCTATCCCCTTTTCTTACGATCGGTTTCAGGTTGATGCTTGTACCTTGATTGGTTTTTCTAAATTTAATTAGATTATATGTTTTTTCATCAGACTCAAAACTTACCATTCTTTCTTCTTCAGAACGATCGTATTTGATAGTGATAATATTTGCATCCACATATTCTATAACTCCATCTCCTTCAGCATTAATCAATACTCTAGAATCAGAAGCTACTTGACGCTCTAAACCTGTTCCAACAATTGGAGCTTCAGGACGAATTAATGGTACGGCCTGACGCATCATGTTAGATCCCATCAAGGCTCTATTCGCATCATCATGTTCCAAGAAAGGAATCAATGAAGCTGAAATAGAAGCAATTTGATTTGGAGCAACATCTGTGTAATCCACTCTTGTTGGCTCAATTACTGGGAAATCACCTTCCTGACGTGCAATAACGTCTTCGGCAGTAATTTTCCCAGTAGCATCCATTTGAATGTTTGCTTGAGCAATTAACATTCCTTCTTCTTCTTCAGCACTTAAGTAAACTGGAGTAGAAACTAAATCAACAGTTCCGTTAGTTACTTTACGGTATGGTGTTTCAATGAAACCCATTCCGTTTACTTTAGCATAAACCCCAAGAGAGGATATCAAACCAATGTTTGGTCCCTCAGGAGTTTCAATTGGACACAAACGTCCGTAATGCGTATAGTGAACATCACGTACTTCAAATCCAGCTCTTTCTCTTGAAAGTCCACCTGGTCCTAGTGCAGATAATCTTCTTTTGTGCGTAATCTCAGCAAGTGGATTGGTTTGATCCATGAACTGCGACAACTGGTTTGTTCCAAAGAAAGAGTTGATAACTGACGATAATGTTTTTGCATTAATCAAGTCAATTGGCGTAAACACCTCGTTATCTCTAACGTTCATACGCTCTCTAATGGTTCTAGCCATACGTGCTAAACCAACACCGAATTGTTGAGACAATTGTTCACCAACTGTTCTTACACGACGGTTTGATAAGTGATCAATATCATCAATCTCTGCTTTAGAGTTGATCAATTCAATCAAATATTTCACGATAGTTATGATATCCTCTTTGGTCAAGACTTGCTTTTCCATTGGAGTATCCAACCCTAATTTTTTATTAATTCTGTAACGACCTACTTCACCTAAGTTATAACGTTGGTCAGAGAAGAACAATTTATCAATAATACCACGAGCCGTTTCTTCATCAGGCGGTTCAGCGTTACGCAATTGTCTGTAGATATGTTCAACAGCCTCTTTTTCAGAGTTTGTTGGATCTTTTTGTAGCGTATTATGAATGATGGCATAATCACCTTGATTAGCATCTTCTTTATGCAACAAAATAGATTTAACGTTAGAATCAATGATTTCTTCTACATTATCTTTGTCGATAATGGTATCTCTATCAAGGATAATTTCGTTACGTTCGATAGAAACTACTTCACCAGTATCTTCATCAACAAAATCTTCATGCCATGTATTCAATACACGAGCCGCTAATTTTCTACCGATATACTTTTTAAGTCCTGTTTTAGAAACCTTAATTTCCTCTGCAAGATCAAAAATCTCAAGGATATCCTTGTCTCTTTCAAATCCAATTGCACGAAATAAAGTAGTTACAGGTAATTTTTTCTTTCTGTCAATATAAGCATACATTACACTGTTTATATCTGTAGAAAATTCTATCCAAGAACCTTTAAAAGGAATTACTCTGGCAGAATACAATTTTGTTCCATTTGCATGGAATGATTGACCAAAGAAAACTCCAGGAGATCTGTGTAATTGCGAAACAACTACACGCTCAGCACCATTAATAACAAAGGTACCACTTGGCGTCATATAAGGAATTGTACCAAGATAGACATCTTGAACAATAGTTTCAAAATCTTCATGTTCTGGATCTGTACAATATAGTTTTAACCTTGCTTTTAAAGGCACACTATAAGTAAGTCCTCTTTCTATACATTCTTGAATAGTATAACGTGGTGGATCTACAAAATAATCAAGGAATTCCAATACAAAGTTATTTCTTGTATCAGTAATTGGGAAATTTTCCATGAAGGTATTGTAAAGCCCTTCGTCACCTCTTTCGTCAGATTTAGTTTCTAATTGAAAAAAATCTTTAAACGATTTAACCTGAACATCTAGAAAATCTGGATAGTCAGGAATATTTTTTGTAGAGGCAAAATTCAATCTTTCAGTCTGATTTGTTAGCATCAATGGACAAAATTTTGATTAAAAAAGTAATTTTTTTTATGTAAATAGTATTTATTTACACTTTTCTTTTACAACCGTTACATCTTTAAAAACCAATTTAAGATAACTACTTTCTTATTATCTGTTAATTTTTTTTCCTCGTAATGGGTAAAATGAATTTATTTAAAAGACTAAAATGCAAGTACACAAGGCAGCCTTTTGTTATACGAAAAATGGTTTAGGTCATTGGGTGATTAAACCCAAGACCTAAACCTTATTCTTAAAACTGATTTTAACTATTTAAGTTCAACCTCAGCTCCAGCTTCTTCTAAAGATTTTTTAAGACCTTCAGCTTCTTCTTTAGAAACTCCTTCTTTAACGTTGCTTGGTGCGCTATCTACTACATCTTTAGCTTCTTTCAAACCTAAACCTGTAAGTTCTTTAACCAATTTCACTACAGCTAATTTAGAAGCACCTGCTGCTTTTAATACAACTGTAAATTCTGTTTGAACATCTTCAGCAGCAGCTTCGCCACCTCCTGAAACTACTACAGCTGCAGCAGCTGGTTCGATTCCGTACTCATCTTTTAATATTGTTGCTAATTCGTTAACTTCTTTTACTGTTAGGTTAACTAATTGTTCTGCGAATTGTTTCAAATCTGCCATTTTTTCTATCGTTTTAAAATGATTTGTAAAAATATAATTTATTTATTGTGCGCTTTTTAATTAATAAAAAGTAGAGAGAACTCTATTTTTTATTATGCTTCTACTTCTTCTGTAGCCTCTTCGCTTTTCGCAAATTGGTTTTGAAGAGCAGAAATAACTCTTTGTGCTGGTGCTTGCAATAAACCAATAAGTTCGCCGATAAGCTCTTCTTTAGATTTAATAGTTGCTAATGCATCTAATTGATCGTCACCAATGTAAATTTCAGCGTTAATATAGGCACCCTTTAATAATGGGGTTGCAGATTTTTTTCTGAAATCTTTAATTATTTTTCCAGGTGCATTTGCAACGTCTGAAATAAAGATAGCACTGTTACCTGTCAAAACTGAAGGTAAATCACCATAATCATTAGCAGAAGCCTCCATTGCTTTTGCAAGCAACGTATTTTTTACAACCTCTAATTTTATACCTGCTTTGTAACAAGCCCTTCTCAAGTTTGAAGTAGATTCTGCATTCATACCAGAAATATCAGATACATAAACAATGTTTGTACCGGCTAACTGTGCAGTTAAAACTTCAATCGCGATTGATTTTTCTTCTCTAGTCATACTAAAAATTTTTAACTACCAATTATACTGCTTTAGGATCCAATGCAATTGCAGGACTCATTGTGCTAGTTAGGTAAATACTTTTAATGTAAGTTCCTTTAGCCGCAGTTGGTTTAAGTTTGATTAATGTTTGAATAATTTCGTGAGCATTGTCAATGATTTGTTCTGTTCCAAAAGAAACTTTTCCAATTCCTGCATGCACTATACCAGTTTTATCGACTTTGAAATCGATTTTACCAGCTTTAACCTCAGCAACAGCTTTTGCAACATCCATAGTTACAGTACCTGTCTTAGGGTTAGGCATTAAACCTCTAGGTCCTAAAATACGACCTAATGGACCTAATTTACCCATAACAGAAGGCATTGTGATAATTACATCAACATCTGTCCAACCATCTTTGATTTTTTGTAAATAATCGTCAAGACCTACAAAGTCTGCACCAGCTGCTAAAGCTTCCGCTTCTTTATCTGGAGTAACCAATGCTAATACTTTAACGTCTTTACCAGTTCCATGAGGTAATGTTACCACACCTCTAACCATTTGATTCGCTTTTCTTGGATCTACACCCAAACGTACTGCGATATCAACAGACTCATCAAATTTTGCAGAAGCAACTACTTTTATCAATGCCGCAGCATCTTTAAGAGAGTATAGTTTGTTCTTTTCAATTTTTGAAGCAGCCTCTTTTTGCTTTTTTGTCAATTTTGCCATGTCTTTCTCTTAATTAAAAAGGAGCGTCTCCTGATACAGTTATACCCATAGATCTAGCTGTTCCAGCAACCATACTCATTGCAGACTCCATAGTGAATGCATTTAAGTCAGGCATCTTGTCTTCAGCAATAGCTCTAATTTGTTCCCAAGTAACACTAGCTACTTTTTTACGATTAGGCTCACCAGAACCAGATTTTAGCTTTGCAGCTTCCATTAACTGAACTGCTGCTGGAGGAGTTTTTACAACAAAATCAAATGATTTGTCTTTATACACAGTAATTTGTACTGGGCATATTTTGCCGGGTTTATCCTGAGTTCTTGCATTAAATTGCTTGCAAAACTCCATGATGTTTACCCCAGCAGCTCCTAAAGCAGGTCCAACCGGTGGCGATGGATTCGCAGCACCTCCCTTAACTTGTAGTTTAACTACCTTACTAATTTCTTTAGCCATTTTTTAAAAATTTAACATTACAATCATTGGAAGCGATTGCAATGGATATTATAGATGTAACAAAAATTATACTTTTTCAACTTGCATAAAACTCAACTCTAATGGTGTTTTTCTTCCGAAAATCTTTACCATTACCTCTAGTTTACGCTTTTCTTCATTAATTTTCTCAACAGTTCCGTTAAACCCATTGAAAGGACCATCAACAACCTTAATTGTTTCTCCAATATTAAAAGGTATTGCACGCGTATCGGTATTAACCGCTAACTCATCCACCTTGCCTAACATTCTGTTTACTTCTGAAATTCTTAAAGGAACAGGCTCTCCCCCTTTAATTTCCCCTAAAAATCCAATAACGCTTGTTATAGACTTAATAATATGAGGTATTTCTCCAATAAGATTTGCCTCAATCATAACATAACCCGGAAAATAAACTTTGTCTTTGATTATTTTTTTTCCTTCTTTAACGGTAACGACTTTTTCAGTAGGAACTAAAACTTGGGAAACATAATCACCCATACCTAATCTTGCGATTTCGGTCTCGATGTATGCTTTCACCTTATTTTCTTGTCCGCTTACTGCTCTAACGACATACCACTTTTTAATATTATTATCTGCCATAACAAAAAATTTAAGCTTTTATCCAGTTAAAAAATCCAGCTAAAGCTTTTGCAAAAATTTCGTCTACTCCCCAAGTTGCCAAGGCGAACAATACTGAAAAGACAGCAACAACAATTGTTAGACGTTGCACCTCAGGCCAAGCTGGCCAAGTTACATTTGACTTTAATTCCTCAAATGCTTCCGATATGTAATTTACAACTTTTGTCATTATGATTTGTTTTTTTGCACGGGCGGAGGGATTCGAACCCCCATCAACGGTTTTGGAGACCGCTATTCTACCCTTGAACTACGCCCGTATTAAAGCCAGTAACCACCATTATAATAGTTACTGGCTATATAATTTAATATAATTATGCTGTTATTTCAGTTACCTGACCAGCACCTACTGTTCTACCACCTTCACGGATAGCAAAACGTAAACCAACACTTAATGCAATTGCGCTAAGCAATACAACACTAATAGTTAAGTTATCCCCAGGCATAACCATCTCTACACCTTCTGGCAAAGTAATGATACCTGTTACATCAGTTGTACGTACATAGAACTGTGGACGGTAGTTATTATGAAATGGCGTATGACGACCACCTTCTTCTTTTTTCAAGATATAAACCTCTGCTTTAAATGTAGCATGTGGTTTAACCGAACCTGGCTTACAAATAACCATTCCTCTTTTGATGTCTTCTTTTTGAATACCTCTTAAAAGAATACCTACGTTGTCTCCAGCTTCTCCTCTATCCAGGATTTTACGGAACATCTCAACTCCTGTAATAGTAGAAGTCAATTTTTCAGCACCCATACCAATGATTTCAACTGGATCTCCAGTATTAGCAACACCAGTTTCGATACGACCTGTAGCTACAGTTCCACGACCAGTGATTGAAAATACATCTTCAACAGGCATCAAGAAAGGTTTTGCAACGTCTCTTACTGGCTCTTCAATCCAAGAGTCAACAGCTTCCATCAATTCAAGAATTTTTGGTACCCAAACTGGATCATTATTCAATCCACCTAAAGCTGAACCTTGAACAACTGGACCATTATCTCCATCATATTCGTAGAAAGATAATAAGTCTCTGATTTCCATCTCAACTAATTCAAGTAATTCCTCATCATCAACCATATCCACTTTATTCATGAATACAACCATTCTAGGAATACCTACCTGACGGCCTAATAGAATATGCTCACGTGTTTGTGGCATTGGTCCATCAGTCGCAGCTACAACAAGAATAGCACCATCCATTTGAGCAGCACCTGTAACCATGTTCTTTACATAATCCGCGTGACCTGGACAGTCAACGTGAGCGTAATGACGATTAGCAGTTTCATACTCTACGTGTGATGTATTAATTGTAATACCTCTTTCTTTTTCTTCTGGAGCATTATCAATTTGATCAAATGATTTTGCTTGACAGTAACCAGCATCAGATAACACTTTAGTTATCGCTGCAGTTAATGTAGTTTTTCCGTGATCCACGTGCCCAATTGTACCAATGTTTAAGTGGGGCTTGTTACGGTTAAAGGTTTCTTTTGCCATTTTACTTAATTTTTAATCTATTTATATATTTAATTTCAATCTCCTACTTACTTGAGCCAATGTCGGGAATTGAACCCGAGACCTCTTCCTTACCAAGGAAGCACTCTACCCCTGAGCTACACCGGCGGTAAAGATTTTAGATTCCTGATCTTAGGTCTTCGATAGTAGAACTTTACAGTCCTGACATCTAAATTCTAAAATCTAAATTCTTTTGGTGGGGAGAGCAGGATTCGAACCTGCGAAGTTTACACAGCAGATTTACAGTCTGCCCTCGTTGGCCGCTTGAGTATCTCCCCTACTCCTTTTATTGTCAAATCCTTACAGTCTTGATTCGGTAAAGGGTCTCCCCTTATCTTCACCCGAGATAAACTTCTCCTCTTTACGGATTCAAAGAAATATACTGCGAGGTAATACAACCTTCCTCTTTCTTGAGCCGGCGGAGGGACTCGAACCCACGACCTGCTGATTACAAATCAGCTGCTCTAGCCAACTGAGCTACGCTGGCAATTCAATAAAAAAAGTCCGCTATTTCTAACGGACTGCAAATGTATAGATTTTATCTCTCAATCAAAACATTTTTTAAAAAAATTTATATTAAATATGCGAACTTATTTTTTCTTTTCTTTTTACCAGCAACCGCTCTAGTGATTCTGAAGAGAGTTCTACTGCCTCTTCAAATGTTTTACATTGTTTTTTAACTAAAAAATCGTCTCCAGGAACGTTAATTTTTATCTCTGCAATTTTATTTTCTTTATCACTTGTCTTTTCAACTTTTAAAAAAACATCTGCAGACACGACTTTATCGTAATACTTCTCCAACTTGTCCAATCGTTCTTGAACAAAATCTACTAGCTTTTTGTCAACAGCAAAGTTAACTGCATGAACACTTACCTTCATAATCATCTTTTTTAATTGTTAAACATTTGTAAAATCACTTCCTCCCGCGAGGGTGGGCCTCTTTGTATACACTTTTAAGCTCTGAAAGACTATTATGGGTATAAATCTGCGTAGACGCCAGACTAGAATGTCCTAATAATTCTTTCACTGAATTCAAATCTGCTCCATTGTTTAATAAATGCGTAGCAAAAGTATGTCGCAATATATGTGGACTTTTTTTTACTTTTTCAGAGACAGTACTAAAGTAAGAATTAATTAGACGATACACAAAGGAATCATTTAATTTTAACCCTTTTTTAGTGAGAAAAAAATAATCCTCATCAACACCCACCAATACCGAAGTACGTTCTTTCAGATACCAATTAAATTGATCTGCTATCACCGGCAAAATAGGAATAATTCGTTCTTTGTTTCGCTTCCCAACCACTTTGACTACACGATTTACTAAGTCAACATTTGCCATTTTAAGATGAATTAATTCCGCTCGACGCATCCCTGTTGTGTAGAGCAAATCAATGAGTAACTTATTTCTGATGTCCTCAAAACCAACCGTCGTTTGCAGCTGATTCAAAACCTCGGTCACTTCCTTTTCAGAAAAAGGGATTTGTATTATTTTTGGAACCTTAAGCGCCTTGTGCCTCAACATTGGACTAGTCTCTATTTGCTTTGTCTTTACTAGAAATTTGTAAAAAGCTTTCAAAGAAGCCATCTTTCTATTCACTGAAACATTAGATACAGCACTATTAACCAATACTACAATCCAATTTCTAATTTGGCCGTAGCCCACCTGATCTATTTCTTCTTGATCAAAATGCGTTTTATGAAATGCTTCAAAAGAAGCGAGGTCATCACAGTAAGCCGTGACGGTATGTGTAGAGTATTTCTTCTCCAACTGGAGGTAATCCCGAAATGCATCTTTATTTGTAGACATAAAAAAACCGTTAGCATCAAAGTTATAAAATTTTGATGACTAACGGTATTTTTATTTAATGGAATCGACTAACTCTCTAAGTTATCTCTCATATTTTGGATATAAGCCGCTTTTTGAATTTTGATTCTATTTGTTACTGAAGGCTTAATAAAAGCAGTACGTGCTCTTAGTTGACGAACAGTTCCTGTTTTATCAAATTTTCTTTTGTAGCGTTTTAACGCTCTATCGATATTTTCTCCGTCTTTAATTGGTATAATTAACATAATATAGACACCCCCTTTCTTTAAGTGTGCAAAAGTAATCATTATTTTGACTTATGAGTTATTAATTGCCAATTTATTTTTGGTGTGCCGGCAAAAACAGCCTTTCGCTCCAAAACAAATCCGCGTTTGCCGTCAGGCTATCCGTTGCAATCTTTTACTCCGCAAAGCTTCATAAAAGGATTTCCACTTCTATCCTTCACACAAAAAAAAGAGCCAATAACAAAATTGACTCTTTTTTTTACTTTATTTTAAAGGCACTACTATTTCACCGCTGGTTTATAATCTTGCTTATCAATTATCATTTTTGATAAAATCTCCTTAAGAATTTCCGAAGTTCCACCACCTATTGGCCCCAAACGACTGTCTCTAAACAAACGTGCTAAGGGATATTCTTCCATGTAACCATAGCCTCCCAGCATTTGCAAACAACTGTAAATAGTTTCATCTGCAACTTTAGTAGATTTTAATTTAGCCATAGTAGCTTCTTTAACTACATATTCTCCTTTGTCTAATCGCGCAACAGCAGCATAATTAAATACTTTACAATGCTCAACCTCTGTTGCATGCTCTACTAACGTATGCCTCAAGGCTTGAAATTTATTTATTTTTTTTCCAAAAGCCTCTCGTTGTGACATGTATTCTATTGTATAATCAATCGCATATTCCGCTCTCGCATGGGCATTTATAGCCATAATCAAGCGCTCTAAAGCAAAATGTTGCATAATATACGGAAAGCCCTTTCCTTCCTCTCCCATCAAATTCTCGACAGGAATTTCTACATTATCAAATGCAATTTCTGCCGTATCGGAAGCTCTCCATCCTAATTTATCTAGTTTTACAGCTGAAACTCCTTTCAAATTCGTATCCATCAAAAAGATACTAATCCCTTTATTCCCAAGCTCAGGACTTGTTTTTGCAGCCACTATATAATAATCAGCATAAACTCCATTTGTGATGAATGTTTTAGAACCATTAATAATGTATTTGTCTCCCTTTTTTACTGCATTGGTGCGCATACCCGCAACATCACTACCCCCAAAAGGTTCTGTTATACACAAAGCGCCTATCTTGTCACCAGCAATGCTTGGAGCTAAATAATCTTGTTTTATTCTTTCGTCTCCTTCTGCATTCAAATGAGTCATGGCTAAATAAGAGTGAGCCCACATAGCAGCAGCGAAACCGGATGATTTAACTTTTTGGAGTTCTTCTAGAAAAATAACGGTGTAAAATAAATCTAAATTCAGTCCGCCATAAACCTCTGGATACCCGATTCCAAAAAAGCCCATTTCCCCGAACTTTTTCCATATAAATCGCTCAATTGACCCGGTTTTTTCCCATTTTTCAATATGAGGCACAACTTCTTTTTGTAAAAAATCTTTTAAACTTTCTCTAAATAATTGGTGTTCTTCTGTGAAATAACTTGAATTCATATAACTATTATTATTTTTAACAAATTGATGTAATTGAAACCAAAAGCAGCAGCTTTGCGTTTCAGACTTAAGTTTTATTTGAGCCAAACCATAAAGCCGCATTTTAAAAAAGAATTATAGTACAAAACGACCGTTTTGCAGTAAATTACACTATTTTAGAGCAGCAAATTATAGACTTTTAATCAAAGTCCAAATATAAGTCAATTATTTTTGCTTTATCAACAGGAAATCCCTTAATTTTTGTTAAATCCTCAATGTTGTTAAAATCTCCTTTCATACTTCTGTAGGTCACAATTTCCTTTGCCAAAGTATATCTGAAATAATAAAACTGTGACAACTCTTTTAGTGACGCGTTATTGATATCAATTTTCTTAAATTCTGGCAACGTTGTGATCTTAAAATGGGCGTTCAAATTTTCAATCACTTCTGGCGACAATCCCCACACATCCTGCATTTGTTCCATGGAAACAAACCCTCCTAAAGTTTCTTTTTGTTTTAAAATTCGAAGGGAAATGGCTTCGCCGATACCGTAAATTTTGATTAGATCCTCTTTTGTTGCCCGGTTTATGTCTAGAACTACTATTTTTTCTTTTTTGGCGAAAGCCGGATTGGAATAATTTTTAAATTTATTCGGCGCTTTTTTATTATTTACCCAATCCGGAAATTTAAAAAATGGCGCTATCTCTTGCAATAAAGAATCAGACACTTTTGTAACATCTTGAAATTCTTCAGGAGAGTTTACAAATTTATTTTCTTTTCTAAAGGCTAACAATCGATCAATCTCCTTCACGGACATTCCCAACTTATACCCTTTATAATCCGTTATAAAATTAGGATTAAAGAGATATACTTTTGGCGTCCTAATTTCAACATTCCTTTTCATGGAATCTAATCCAGATTGTAGCGAAAGCCATTTTTGTTCCGCTGGATCTTCTTTTGTTACTTTGGTAAAATCCCCAAAATAATAAACGAGTTGTAAAGAAATGATAATTAAAAACAAACAGAAGATCCCTGTGCCTTGCTGTTTGGAAAACTTAAAATAAGTCTGAATCGTTTTAAAACTCATTTGATGCGATTGTGTTTACCCATTGATAAAGGAAATCTAAATTTATAAATAAAAGTAAGACCTGTAACATGGTGAAGAAAAATATATTTACAAAAAAATAACACATTGGCAGCACCTATTATATTGGGTTTTCAAAAGATTTGATTCCGATACAGCACATTATATTGTGTTTTATAACTTAAAACTAAATTATTGTTTTTTATTTTTTGTAAAAAAGAATACATTTGGAGCTTAATAACAAACAAAACCATATAACCCATGTCAATTTGGAAAACTAAACCCCTTTCGGTCTTGCTTAATGAAGCATCTGAATCCGAAAAAGGATTAAAAAGGACTTTGTCATCACGTTCATTAGTAGCACTTGGAGTTGGAGCTATTATTGGAGCTGGATTATTCTCATTAACTGGTATTGCTGCTGCGGAACACGCAGGTCCAGCAGTTACCCTTTCCTTTATCTTAGCTGCAGTAGGATGTGCCTTTGCAGGACTTTGCTATGCTGAATTTGCGTCCATGATACCTGTTGCAGGTAGTGCTTATACTTATTCCTACGCCACCATGGGAGAATTTATGGCTTGGATTATAGGTTGGGATTTAGTTCTTGAATACGCATTAGGTGCCGCTACCGTTGGAGTTAGTTGGTCACGATATTTACTGGAATTATTAAATAAGTACGGCATTCATCTGAATCCGAAATTTATATGTTCTCCTTGGGAAACCTTAACATTAGGTGACGGTACCGTTATCGAAGGAGGTTATATTAACCTTCCTGCTATCTTAATCGTTTCCGCACTGTCATTATTATTAATCAGAGGTACAAAAGAATCTGCCTCCATCAATAACATTTTAGTAGTAGTAAAGGTTATTGTTGTAATTATGTTCATTGTTTTAGGATGGGACTACATCGATCCTGCAAATTATTCCCCATATATTCCAGAAAACATTGGTGTTAAAGGCCAGTTTGGTTGGTCAGGAATAGCTGCTGGAGCCGGAACTGTTTTCTTTGCCTTCATTGGTTTTGATGCTGTTTCAACTGCTGCACAAGAAGCAAAAAACCCTCAAAAAGGAATGCCTATTGGCATTTTAGGATCCTTGGTAATCTGTACTATATTGTATGTATTATTTGCTCATGTTATGACGGGTCTTGTACCGTATTATGAATTTGCAGGCGATGCAAAACCAGCTGCAACAGCATTTGCAGTAACGGGCTATACGTTCCTTCAAACGGGATTAATTGTCGCTATTTTAGCAGGATACACCTCGGTAATGTTGGTGATGCTAATGGGACAAAGTCGCGTTTTCTATACGATGAGTAAAGATGGATTACTTCCTGCTTTTTTCAGCGATATTCATTCAAAATTTAGAACTCCTTGGAAAACAAATCTTTTCTTCATGGTATTTGTGAGCCTTTTTGCAGGTTTCGTACCGGTAAGTGATTTGGGTCACATGGTTAGTATTGGAACCTTGTTAGCCTTTGTACTAGTTTGTATCGGCGTATTAGTGATGCGTAAAAAAATGCCGGATGCACCACGATCTTTTAAAACCCCATTCGTTCCTTACGTTCCTATTGCTGGAGTTTTAGTTTGTAGTTACTTGATGTACTCGCTACCGTATGAAAGTTGGATTCGATTGATTATATGGATGGCACTGGGTGTTGCACTGTACTTTGTTTACGGAAAGAAAAACAGTAAATTAAACAATCCTGATAAATAGATTTACCACAAAAATAAAAAAGGGGATTATAAAGTGCAAGTACTTTATAATCCCCTTTATATTTTTATACCTTCTTACAAATCAAAAACTGACGTACGTTTAGCGCGGATTAAATCCTTTAACCGAATCCAAAAAGCTAAGGTTAAATAAACCGCAAACCACAATCCTGCAGTTACGAATGATAAATAAATAAAAAAAAGCCGCACACTACTGGCACGCATTCCTAATGTATCTGCTAAACGGGAGGAAACGTGAAAGCCATGCTTTTCAAAAAAGAACTTGAGCTTAATAATTGCTGACATTTTCTTGAGTTGTTTGTTGCAACAAAATTACAAAATTTACCTATCGGTTTAGGTATTAATCATTGCAATTTCCAATGGAGACCTTTACACCTTACTTTTGACTAATTCCAATCCCAAAGCACATTCTAAGCATCTGCTTTTATTACAATACTCCTTTTTGAGTTGCAGCAACGATTGTGTGTCAAAAGCATTTTTTGAAACGATACCAAACGAAGTAAACTTATCAATGATAGCATTTTTCTCAGGATTCAAGCCGTTTAATAAATGTATCAAGTCTTCCGTAATTTCTTTTCCCTGACTTTTGGCAAAAGCAAACTGCAGCGGAATTATTGTATTCACCAACAACAAATCGACGAAAGATTTAGAAAGCATTTTCTTTTTAATGGGACTTTCTTTGTCAAACTGATAATGATTTTCCCAATAAGGAGAAACCCCAATTTGAAAAACTTGAACATTATTTTTCAAGGAATTCAAAGTACTTATTTTAGAAAATAAATTCTGATGTGTGTGATATAAATTAGCCAACTGAGACAAACGAATTGTTGGAAAATTATCCGGTCGATGCTTAAAAAACTGAACTTGATCTGCCATTAAATGCTCTAATTGATACTTATGCAACAAATAAAAATACCTGAATTTTAAATCCTTATAATAATTGTCTTCTTTTTCAGAATCCAATAATCCAGCTAATCCAAAAAATAATGCTTCTAGATTCTCAACTTCAAAACTTTCTTTTCGGATTATAGAAAAAGGAATGGATTGGGCCATTTTAAAGAACGCGTCTCCATTGGCATTCAAACCAAAATTCCTAGCCAAAAGACTAAACAAAACAGCTTCCCAATCTTGACTGGTCTCCTCTAACAAATCAAAAATAGGCTTAGATTTTCTTTCTAAACGTTCAAAAAACAACCGTTCCTGCCAATTTTTAAAAATAAATTCATCGACCTCTTTAATTTGCTTTTCACAGAAAATCCATGATTTAGGAGCCATTAAAGATTGATAGTTTTGGATGGTTGCTGGATCAACATGTTTTTTAAGTTCCAAGACGGGAATTTCAATATTATTGCTTCTATAAATCTCAGTGTCGTGTTCCCAAACCACATGAAGAATTACATTTTCATACGCTGAGTCTATTTCATGATGATGCACATACCAGTCTGAAGATTTAAGATGAATTTCAACGTTTCCAGCCCACTTTTGATTTCCAATAGTAATTTGAGCATTGAAAAAATCAGGACCAGCCAATTCAACATACTGACCGACATTGATAATTGTGATTTCTTCATCATTGAAAGTTCTCAAATTCAAAGCATCAAACTTTTTGAATTTCCAAAGGTAATGGAGAAAATCTTCTTTCATTTTTTAGATTTTAGACACTCCTCAACCCAACCCGCTCTATTAAAAAGAGCGAAAGACGAAATTGAGGATTTCACATTTCATCATTAAAGGATAACTAAGATAGTAAATTATACAAGAAGTCTTACTTTAAAAAACATTCAATTGAAATCTAAATAAGTTTATCGCAGCAGATACAATTTGGCGCAAGCCCTAGCATCTGACAAAGCTTCGTGATGATTCAAAACGATGTTCATTTCGCGGCAACAATCACTCAATTTGGTTGGTTTTAATCCTTTGCTTTTATAGATTTTTACGGTACATTCCCATCGGGCTGCGAGATTTAGATCAGCATAATCCAAACCATAGAGCAGCATTGATTTCGCTAAAACATTACGGTCAAAACTTTCATTGTGCGCCACTACCACTCTGTTTTGTAGCCGCTTTTTAATTTCCGGGTAAACCTGTATAAATGATTTTGCATGAAGTGTATCGCGCGGATAAATTCCATGAACTTGTATTGTAAAGGGAGAATACAGGTTATTTGGTGGTTTGATCAAGGTTACAAACTCATCCACAATTATTCCGTTTTCTACAGTAACAATTCCCACGGAACATGGATGATAAGCGGTGGCAGTCTCAAAATCTATAGCGGTGAATGTCATTTTCGGGGTTTTAGGTTTTGGGTTATCGGTTATCGGTTATGAGTTATGAGTTATCTGTTATCGGTTATGCGTTATCGGTTATCTGTTATGAGTTATCTGGTATGAGTTATCTGGTATGCGTTATCTGGTATCGGTTTTGGGCTATGATTTAAATATTGGTTTCATTATAATTTAAAAAAAAGCCACAAATTAGAAGAACTAACACAAAATCAATTTGTGCTGATTGGTCTAATTTATGGCAAAAAAAAAATCTTATTTTATCGAACCAATAATATCGTATTTGGTAATAATATGGTGATTACCGTTTTGTAATTCTACTAAAACCGCTTCATTTTCTTTGGTAAACAATTTGGAAACCTCTTCTATTGGGGTTCCTTGTTTTACAATTGGAAAAGGTTTTCCCATAATTTCTTTAATGGGTTTATCGGCCACATCTTTATCCGCAACATAACTTTGAAACAAATCACTTTCGTCCACAGAGCCAACAAATCCATTGATATCGATGACCGGAATTTGTGAAATTTTATATTTACGCATGCGCTCAATTGCATGTGAGACTAATTCTTCGGTACGCACAACAATTAATGGTTTATCAATGTGATCCTTGATGACATCTTCTGCTTTTGTAATTTCCTCTTCTAGAAAACCACGTTCACGCATCCAATCGTCATTGAACATTTTACCTACATAACGACTTCCTGAATCATGGAAAAGAACCACAACTACATCCTCTGGTTTGAAATGTTCTTTGAGCTGCAACAATCCTTTTACCGCTGCGCCTGCTGAATTACCTACAAAAATCCCTTCTTCCAAAGCAATTTTACGTGTGTATACCGCGGCATCTTTGTCCGTTACTTTTGTAAACCCATCTATTAAAGAGAAATCCACATTTTTGGGAAGAATATCTTCTCCAATTCCTTCGGTTATATAGGAATAGATTTCGTTTTCGTCAAAAATCCCAGTTTCATGGTATTTTTTAAAGACAGAACCATACGTATCAATTCCCCATATTTTAATATTCGGATTGCGTTCTTTTAGGTATTTTGCTACTCCAGAAATCGTACCACCAGTTCCTACACCTACAACAAAGTGTGTAATTTTACCTTCTGTTTGCTCCCAGATCTCCGGACCTGTCTGCTCGTAATGTGCTATTGCATTGGATGGATTGTCGTATTGATTCACATACCACGAATTAGGCGTCTCTTCAGCCAGTCTTTTCGAAACTGAATAATAAGATCTTGGGTCAGTAGGTTCCACATCCGTAGGGCACACTACTACTTTTGCTCCTACGGCACGAAGAATGTCCATTTTCTCTTTAGACTGTTTGTCTGATATCACACAAATCAGCTTGTATCCCTTGATGATGGCCACTAAAGCCAATCCCATCCCTGTATTTCCTGAAGTTCCTTCAATGATGGTTCCGCCAGGTTTTAATCTTCCATCAGCTTCCGCATCGGCAATCATTTTTACAGCCATTCTGTCTTTGACAGAATTCCCTGGATTGAATGTTTCCACTTTTGCAAGTACCAGAGCATCCACTTCAGCGGTTACTCTATTTAGTTTAACTAATGGTGTGTTGCCTATTGTACCTAATATATTTTCTGCGTAACGCATTGTATCGTAAATTTAAGATTGTAATTTGTTGTAAATAATGGTGCAAAGATAGTATTTTGTTACAAAATAATCTTCGTTGTGGAATTTAGGAACAAAAATTCCTTCACTACCTCTTTTAGTTAACCCTAATGAAATGAATTTCATTTAGAGCATCGTCCTTTACTTGCTTGCTTTAGCTCCTGAAACCACAATGGTGACTCATCCTAAAAAATTCTGAGAAAGAATATTCTAGAACGTATTCCTATACTGATTTTTTAATTAAAGAAGTTCCAAATCAACCCAAATCGAATGGTAAAATCTCTGGATGGATTGTTAGGTGAAGCATAAAAATTATTCCCGGTGAGCGCCGAATTAAAATGTTCCGCTTTAAAATAGATTCTTGTTCTTTGGATTTTTGCGTTTATAAAAAAGTCAAGATTGGGATGGTTGCCAATTTGTTTGTCTTTTTGAACAAAAAACTCTCCTATCACAGGATTGTATTCATTCGCATAATAATTAGAAAAATAATTTAAAGAAATACCTGTTTGCAGAAACAAGGCTTTTTTAAATATAAAATCCGAAAAGTAAAATGTATTGCGCGTCACAATTGCCGGAACATTTAATATAGCGTCCTGCTGTTCTGTTTTTTGATAGAGAATGGTATTATCCAAAGCAAAGTTCCCGAATTTTAATTCTCTACTGATTTTAACCGACAAATAATTGATCGTCCCAGCGTATTGTGCAGGAGCTACGATTTGCGTTTTTGCGGCTTTCTGTTGGGCACTCGACGCATCTGTAAAATACAAATGATCATTCAAAACTGAAAATTGCAGTTCTGCATTTATCCACGGCGAAATTGCATTGGCTTTTATGGTATTAATTTTTTCATTCTTAAACTCATTGGACCAATTGTACTGTACGTAACTACTTTGATGCAAATTATAATTATTATTGGGTAATTTGTTTATATTCTGATATTGAAAAACCAACTGAATTTCGTCATTTACGTTGTATTGCAACTTCGCATCCAAATTAGACAGCGACTGTGCCGTTACCGATCGGGAATATAAAAATTTACCTTTCCACTTATCGCGTCGGTATTCATATTGTCCACCAGCGCTGTTGATTTGCTGACTGAATGCACTAGGAATCGTGTTTTGATTATCAAACACCAAAATCCGATTGTAGTAATAATTAGACCTGAAATCATCAACAAAAAATTGAAAATTTCCCAAAGTAGTGTTCTCATAAATCAACCCTACTCTATTGTACATTTTATTATAACGCGTTTGATCATTAATACCACTATCTAGGAAGGAATCACCAAAACGATTCACCTGCTCTGAACCCACCGTAGAAAGCAATGTGGCTTGATTATATTCGAAAAACTTATTTTCGTAATTAAATTGATGCGTCACATAAAGATTATTTGCTCCTTTATTTGGGTTGACTCTAAAATTATGATCTAAAAAAATGCGCTTGCCTTTTAAAAATGATTTAGCATCATTAAAATACACTTCAAATCGCTGTCGGTTATTGTAGTTTGGGTCTTCACTCTCAAAATTCTCGATGGTAGTAATTCCGCCGTTTTCTTCATTGAGAATGTCTTGAAAGGTATAATGCGCTTTGGCAAAATAACGTTTGTTCTTTGTATTGTAATTAGTCGTAAATCTAAAATTTCCAGTACTAGACAATTGATTGAGATACTCCCCTTCAGATCGCAATCCTTTATAAGCTATTGAAAAATTTAAATTTTCAGAAGTATTTAGGGTAATAAAAGCATCAACAGATTGTCCTTTTTTGATTGTAGTTTTAAAATACAATTCGGTTACGGGAGTCGCCACAGAATAATACCTAATTTGGTTGGCTTCTAAAAAATTAAAATGTTTGGCTTTAAAGCCAAATTCAGGATACGGAGAAAAATCCGTTAAGCTGTATTGCAACGTATTATAGGTTTGACCGTCATTAGCAAACGGCAACAATCCAAAAATATCCTTTCGTAAATAATTATGACTGTACTCTTTTTGAATCGTCAGTGACGTATCAATATAGGTCGTATCATTTTCGATTGTAATCACCTGATACAAATCGATGGTGGCAATTTTACCTGCTGTTGTATCTTTAATTCGCTTTTGCTGACCTAAATCTTGAGCAATACATACGTTTGTTACTAATAAAAATAATAATACCGCTTTTTTCATAAATAAAGAATACAGGAATTAATTTTGGAGCAGAAAATAGAATTACGTTAGACTGCAGGTATTAATTTGGATTTCATACCAACATAAAAGTACAAAAAAGCAAAGGTAGTTAAATAACTAAATAAAAATTTAAACTTAACAATAATCCAACTCATTATTTAAATATGCGGGAAAAGCAACTTATGAAGTATTGCTGCTATATACATCCCATACTAAGTTTTCCAACTTTCAATTTTGATACGATTACACATTAAGCTAACAGCTTTAAATTTGGACTTAAAGCAAAAAAAGTTGCAAGAAATAAATCTTGCAACCTTTTAAAAATAGTCTGATTAAATAATCAGGATTGCCTGTTAGGGCATCAACTAAAAATTAGTAACCAGAATTTTGTTGAATTAAAGCATTACCATTCACTTCAACTTGCGGAATAGGTAATGCAAATTTGAAACTACTCAATGGCAAGTTAGATGGATTACCCGCTGGAAAACTCCAAGCATTTGATGCGTACTCAGCAGCATCTCTATCTAAACCAGCACCTGCTAGAGTACCGATACGCTTTAAATCAATAAATCTAAAACCTTCAAATGCCAATTCTTTTCTTCTTTCGTCTAAGATTCCTTTCCAAGCTGCTTGAGGATTAGCAAATACTGGAAGAACTTGAGCTGTTGGGAAACGAGCATCTAAAATTGCCTTCAAATTCGTACCAACACCAACTAAATCACTTGCTGCAGCTCTCGCCTCTGCTCTAATAAAGTACATTTCTGACAGTCTAGAAACCATAAAATCTGGATTGAAACCATTTGCTGCAGTAACAGCAGATTGACCACCATGTTTTTGCAAAACAATAATATCAGAGTTTCTAACATCCGTTGCAGTAGCATAGTTTGGATCAATTAAAGATGGACTAGTACCAGTCAAATGTACAATAGTATTTAGTCTAAAGTCATTTGGATTAGAAGCAAGTTTGTTATACAAAGCTCTACTTACTTCATAAAATGGAGAACCATTTCTTCTATTAGCAACTGACACCCAACCGTTATTTAGGTTGGTAGTTTGAACATTTTGTTGAACCGTTCTTCTAAATCTAAAAATAACTTCTGTATTAGCACTTTCACTATGCGTGTGAAAAACAGCATTGTACTGTGCTTGCGTATTTGCTAAAGTAATTCCAGATGTATTAATTACGGTATTTGCAAAAATTTCAGCATTAGGATAATCTCCTTTAAGTGCGTAAGCACGAGCCTTGAGCGCTTGAGCCAAAACTTTAGAAGGATAATACGTCTTGTTAGTATACGCTGTAGCTGTATTAGCATTAAAGATAGCAATTGCAGCATCTAAATCAGCATGAATTAAGGTATAAAATTGAGCATTTGTAGACCTTAGTGGTTTATCGGTAGTAAGTATAATTCTGTCCGCTAAAACACCAGCTAACGCAGCATCATCCTTAGGGTTAGGAGAAAAATAAGACATGATCTTCAGGTGCGCTAATGCTCTTAAAACTAAAGCTTCCGCTTTAGACCTATTAATAAGCTGTTGATCAGCAGGACTAGTAGCAACCACTTGATCTGCAAAAGTAAGAACACGATTAACTCTTGCTAAACCGAAGTATTGAGATTGCCAAATTAATCGAGCAGATTCATTATCAACATTCATTAAAAAAACATAATCTTCAGTAATTCCCTGACCACCATTATTAAATCCAGGCGCAGCTTCATCCGTAAAAACAGAACTAAAAACATATTCCGCTCTATTAGTCATTAAATTCATTGATGAATTTACCAAATTGACTAAATCACTACTCTTAGTTATTGCCACTTCTTCGGTAAGAGAACCAGGCGTGAAAGGCTCTAACAAATCATTTGTACACGAAACAAAAAGTGCCAATGATACTATTAATATTCCAAATATTTTCTTCATAATTTCTCTTTAATTAAAATTTAACATCTACACCGAAAGTGTACAATCTTGGTGTTGGATACTGATAAACATCTGCAGTTCTACTACTTTCAACATCAAAACCTTTCCATTTAGAGAAAGTCAATAAGTTTTCTCCTTGTAGAGAGAATGACACAGCAGTCATAAAAGTACCCTTTAAGAATTTTTGAGGAACATTGTATCCCACTTGAACGTTTCTCATACGAATATAAGATGCATCTCTAAGAAAACGATCAGAATTATCACTCAAACCAAGATTGCTTGCATTTAATCTTGGAACATCAGTAATTGTATTTGTTGGAGTCCAAGCATTTAACATCTCATCTGAAACAGTAAATTGACCAATATTACCTACTGAATACAAGTTACTTAAATCAAAATCAAATCGAGACACATCATACGCAAAAGTGAATAACGTGGAAGCATAAAATCCTTTGATACTGAAATCAAAACCAAAACCACCTTGATACTTTGGTAAATTATTTACACCTGCTCTTCTTTTATCAGCTTGAACCGGAGCTTCTGTTGGATTTCCTGCTGCATTTTCAAATAATAAGTTTCCGTTTACTGGATTTACTCCTAAATATTTATACACAAAAGGTTCGTTAATACCACCACCATTCTCACTAACATAAAGACCAGCACCTGAAAAAATTCGTCCAGCACCTTGAACATCGGATACAATATTTGTGTTAAGTGAACCGTTAGCTTTAACTGTTAAAGATATTTCTTTCTCTTGATTTCTAATGATATCATAAGACAAGTTTAACTCTAAACCTTTGTTAGTAACAGTTACATCAGTATTTTGAGTTAAAGTTGCTGCACCCGCAGTTGAAGATATCGGATTTTCTAAAAACAATTTAGTTGTTGCTCTATTGTAATAATCAGCTGCTCCTCTAAGTCTACCTTTAAACATTTCGAAATCTAAACCAGCATTCCATTGTGTAGTTATTTCCCATTGTAAGTCAGGATAACCAAAAGAAATGTTATAACCGGTACCACCATTATAAGCGTTATTCGCAATACCATATATGTCAGTAAAACGAGGGGGATTAATACCTTGAAAAACATCTCCTGTTACAACTCTTTGATTCCCTACTGTACCGTAAGATCCTCTTAATTTTAATACATCTATAAAAGACACATCATCCATAAATGCTTCTTCATCAATATTCCATCTACCTCCTACAGAATAGAAAGTACCCCATTGTTTTTGGTCAACAAATCTTGAAGAGCCATCTGTTCTAACAGATCCAACAATACCATATTTACCCTTAAAGTCATAATCAAATGAACCAAAATAAGAAATTAAATCATTTCTAAGGTTACGCGCTAAAATTCCCGGTACATAAAAATCATTAGTACCAGTATCAGCAGCATATCCAGCTCCTGTATTAGGAACGAAAACACCTTCAATTAAACCTCTTTGTCTGATGTTATTAGTGTACCAACGAGAATGATTGTACTCCATGTTCGCATTCACATTGAAAGTATGATCTCCTAACGTTTTACCATAATTGATTTGCCATAAATTGTTAAAATACCACTCTCTTCTTGAGTTTATATCCTCAAAACCGGTAAAAGTTTGTCCAACAGCTTGAAACAACAATGCATTGAAAGAGTTTGGAAACTCTGATTGAAAAAATCTAGTGTCTAATAATTGACCATTTAATCTACTGCGTACGGTTAAATCTTTTGTGATGTCATACGAGAAATCTGTAGCAACATCAATACGAACTTCATCCGTTTGGTTTTTGTATTGTTGTAGTTTATCTACCAACATAATAGGAGTAGCCAATAAACCCGGAGTATTATTGTAATAATCCAATGCTGAACGAGGGCCAGTATAAATACTTGGAGAAACATACGGAGCTGATAAAAAAGCACCTAAAACATAATTTCTATTAATAGCACCGTCACCTAAAGAAGTCGCTTCATTGTTTTTACTGAAACCAAATGCAGTATTAACTTGATATTTAAACTTTTCATTTGTAGATCTACCATTAATGTTATTTCTTAATGTAAATCTTTTTAAACCAGTTGTAGCTAAAATACCTTGTTGCTCGAAATAACCCAAAGAGGTGTAAGAACTAACATTTTGACTACTGTTTTCTACAGCTATGGTATGTGAAGTTGTATTTGATTGAGTAAAGAAATAATCAACCCAGTCCGTATTGATATCATACGCTGCAATTTGTGCATCAGTTAACGTTGCTCCCAAACCAGAACCAAAATTTTTCTCAATCTGCAATAACTGTTTAGAGTTAGCATAACTGTATTTTGGTTTTTGCAATTCTCCAACACCATACTGAGAGCTTGCTCTGAATGTAGTTTTTGCCTCACCAAATTTAGCTCTTTTTGTTTTAATAACAATAACACCATTTGACCCTCTGTTACCATACTCAGCAATTGCTGCAGCATCTTTTAGCACAGATGTAGACTCAATGTCATTAGGGTTAATAGAACGGAAGTTGTCACTATTAGAAGGAAAACCATCAATCACATATAATGGATCTGAGTTTCCTGTAATAGTTCCTACCCCTCTAATAACAACTGTTGATTTAGCACCTGGCTGACCTGTAGTAGCAGTAATATTAACCCCCGCTAATTGACCTTGAAGTGTATTAATCGCATTTGCATTAGGTCTGTTTTCAATTGTTTTACTAGAAACAGTCGCATCTGATACAACAGCTGACTTTTTAGTTACCGTTCTATACCCTTGAACAACTACCTCAGCTAACATCTTAGCATCATCTTGCATCGATACGTTGATGGTACTTGCAGCACCTACTGTTTTTGACGATTGGCTCATCCCTACGAAAGAGAAAACCAAAACGTCTCCCGTTTTCGCTTTTATTGAATAAGCACCATCGAAATTGGTTTGTACTCCTACTTTAGTACCTTTAATTAAAACATTTACACCAGGAACTGGACCAGAAGCATCAGAAACGACACCGGTAATAGTTCTCTCTTGTGCAAATGCAAATTGCATTGACAAGGCCAACAGCAATGAAAAAATCCATTTGAATTTTGATCTCATATTAAATTTGTTTTGAATTAGTTATTTCACAAAAATCATAATAATTTCTTAAAGAAACAAATATATACTAGAATTAACACAATTTATTTTTTTACAACTTAACCGATCAAAAAAAACATTTACATGCATCGTATTAATAGTTAAACCACATTATTCGCAGATATTTACCTTTAAGTATGTTTTTATGCTAAATTAACATAATGTTAAGCTGCTGTCTTTTTAACTCAAAATTTAGAAGAAACACGCATAAAGCTGCACTATAACAGGAATGACGGTTCGCGAAAAAGAACATAAAATTTGCGGCAAACAGAATTTTTAGTCGCCGAGAGAGCGACAAAGTGCATTCTCTTTTTTATACCACAAACCCCCTAAAACAGGGCGAGAAAAAATCATTTTTCCCATAAAACAATACCATCCTACTAGTGATTTGACTACCCTTACCCTACCCTTTCCAAAGACTGACCCGTTTGCGTTTAAGCCCGTAAAATGAACTACTTACCTAAACAAAGGCTTTTCCACGTTTAAAACCCATAAATTGGCAGAAAAAACATAAAATAGCAAATTTCTTATAAAAAATTACATACTAAAAAGATTTTTTTTACGTTTTAAAAGAAAATTTATGCTCCAAAACATCACAAATTGGCTCCTTACACTCTAGAATACAGACCAATTAAAACCCAATTTTCTTTAGGAATACTGCATATCTAGACCTAAAAACTGTTTCCTTTTTTCTACCTTTGCAGCATGTTTTCACTTTTCAAATCAAAACCCGTACTGAAGGACCTAATCCCAGACGATCATATCGACATTCACTCTCATTTGCTGCCTGGCATAGACGATGGAGCAAAAAACTTTGAAGATACGCTTCGCCTTACGACTGCGCTTCAGGGTTTTGGTGTTTCGCAATTGATAACCACTCCTCATATCATCCAGCATGTTTGGGACAATACTCATGAACAAATACTAACCAATAAAGTAGCGACAGTTCTTGAATTACAGCACCACCATATTTACATTCCCTTTAAAGCTGCCGCCGAGTATTTGATGGACGATCAGTTTGTACGGCTGTTTCAATCCAAGGATTTACTGACCTTGAAAGATAATTATGTACTGGTCGAAATGTCGTATATCAACGCCCCTATTCAATTATACGACATCCTTTTTGACTTGCAAGTGGCAGGCTACATTCCAGTATTAGCCCATCCAGAGCGCTACCTATTTTACCATAATAACTTTAATGAATACGTCAAATTAAAAAGAGCCGGTTGCTTGTTTCAACTGAATCTGCTGTCCATCGTAGGCTATTATGGTGCTGGGATAACCAAAATAGCGGAACAGTTGCTTCAAAAAGGCCTTTACTCCTATGTAGGATCCGATGTGCATCACAACAATCACATTGCAGCCTTTGACCAAAAAGTACTAATCAAAGACATCATGCCATTACAAGAAGCCATGGCTAACAATCAATTTTTTAAATTTGGCTAACACGAATAGTTGCCGCACCTTACTTATTATTTATTTTCAATCTTGGGTGATTATTTTCTTCTAAAACAGGAATCAAACTTTTTATTAATTCTTAACTGGTTTAAAATTTTTCTCGATATACTATTTTTCAACATATAAGTCATATAAGTTTAATGCTTAATACCGCTTCATTTCCTCGTAGAACAGGAACTAAACTTTTTCTTAATTCCTTATTGGTTTAAAACTTTTCTCGTTTGCTATTTTTCAACATATAAGTCATATAAGTTTTTAAAAATTGTGCTACTTAAGTTCGCTGTAAAATAAGAACTAAACTTTTTGATAATTGCTTACTGGTTTAAAATTTTTCTCGATATACTATTTTTCAACATATAAGTCATATAAGTTTAATGCTTAATACCGCTTCATTTCCCCGTAAAACAGGAACTAAACTTTTTGTTAATTCCTTAATGGTTTGAAAACTTTTCTTGGAATACAATTTCTAAACCAATAAGTTATATAAGTTTTAAAAAATTGGGCTACTTAAGGTCGCTGTAAAATAAGAACTAACCTTTTTCTTATTTTCTTACTATTTTGAAACCTATAAGTGATATAACTTTTTAGTATTTAGTAGAAACTGCAGCAAAACATTTTTTTACTACCAATTTCAATGTTTCACAAGATGAAAGAAAAAGTGAATTAGATTAACTGAATCAATCCCTGAGAATCCTTTGAATCGGTGGCTACAAAAAAAGTAAGTGATCAAAGCGAACTGTACTATTAATTCACAACACAAACAAGCTTACTTTTTGACAAATTATTAAACGTGATCTTTTAAAAGTGGCTGACTGAACACCGAATACGGTATCCCACTTTAGCAGGAATCATTTATTTTATTTATTTGAAATACTGCTATAGCTCAAATCAAACTATAGAAGACAAAACACTTTAAATAAAAAAAAGGTTTACAAAGAAATTAATTCTTTATAAACCTTTTTAAAAGTGGTGCGGTAGAAAAATTACATTTTAAATATTTTTTTATACCAAGGTGCTTTTTCAACCTTGACACCATAGCCATAACCATATCCATACCCTTTTGTTGAATCGGTATCATTAAGTAGCAAACACATATTAGGCAACTTTTGCTCTTTGTATAAGGTGTTGGCAATATTCAGCATTCTCTTCTCTAAGAAATTGGCACGAGCCACATAAATAAAACAATCTGCATGCTTTGCAATTAATATTGTATCTGTAACTAGACTTACTGGAGCTGTATCTACAATGATGTAATCGTATTGATTTTTTAGCGTTTCAAAAAGGGTGTCTACTTTCTTGTTCATCAATAACTCCGCAGGATTAGGCGGAATTACACCAGCAGGCAGTACATGGAAATCTTCAAACCCCTCGTATTTTACAATAAGATCTTCCAATAGTACATTGTTAGAAGACAAATAATTAGTAAGACCACGATCCGGCAAAGTCAAATACTCATCTAATCTAGGATTCCTGATGTCCATTCCAATCAACAAAACCTTTTTCCCTGAAAGTGCAAAAGTAGCAGCCAGATTAGCAGAGACAAAAGTTTTCCCCTCTTTAGGAAAAGTGGAGGTTAAAAAAATAGTTTTAGCCTGACCGTCTGGAACCTTGCTGAGCATAAACTCTAGATTGGTTCGAATAATTCGCAAAGCCTCGGCTGAACTTGTTCTGCTTTCTGATTTGATAATTTCTGATGGACTATCAGAAGTCGGCACATCTCCTATAAAAGGAATTAATGTTTTTCCTTCTAAATCCAAGCGGCTCTTTATTTTAGTGTCTAACAAATCCATTACGTAAATCACTCCAAATGGAACTAAAATACCCAACAGTAGTGCACCTAAATAAATAATATTTTTTTTGGGAGAAACAGGAACATCCGAACCTTTAGCAGAATCGACTACTCTGGCACTAGACTCTGTTGCTGCTAAAGAAATAGCTGTTTCCTCTCTTTTTTGCAACAAATACAAGTACAGCTCTTCTTTTACTTTTTGTTGTCTGGCTATCACCCTAAACTGCCGTTCCTGAACCGGAATTTTACTTATTTTTTGATTCAAAAGTCCTTCCTGATTGTTGAGATCTCTTTTTTGAATCCTTAGATTGGATTGCATGCGACTCAAACTTGATGCAACATTTGACTTTATGGACGCCAATTGCTCATTCAGTTTAATCACAGTAGGATTAACATCGGTAGCCGATTTCAAGATTCTGTTCCGGTCTAAAACCAACTGATTGTAAGATCCTATTAATTCAGTAGCTTCCCCGCTTACAATATTTGTAGGCAATAAATCAGACGGCTTGCTTTTTTTTATAAAATCGACCATCGACGAAATAACATTCAATTGTATATCAGTCTCTATGCCTTTTTTATCGTATTCATTAGACCCCGTAATAAAAAGTCCTGCCTCTGTTTCGATGTCTGTTACCTGATTCGCATTTTTAAAATTCTGAACATTTTGCTCTACACCGTCCAATTCGTCGGTGATCAAGGCCAATCTATTAGCTATAAACTTAGAGGTGTTTTCAGAAATAAAATTTTTATCAGCGGCAGCATCCTCATTGTAATTTTGAACTAAATTATCCAAAAAATCTTCCGCTTTTTGCCGTACAGGATCTACGAGAGAAAGCTCGACAATACTACTTGTTTTGCTTAATGGAGCTACATTCAAACGGGCTCTGTAACTCGCGGCTACATTTTCAAGCGGACTAATTACAATATTGATTGGCTTTACATCTTCATTATAAGGCCTTGGGTTAACAAGCGATTTATTTAGCACTAACGTACCATATTTCGTCTTCACCGGTTCTCCATAGCGAAAAACTTTTTTATTTCCTTCCAACACATTCCCTTGACCCAACAGGTCTTCAAACTGAAAAGTAGATTCCGACAGCGCCAAAAATTGATAAGACCGGCTTGTACTGTAAAAATCAGGCTTTTGTTCTAAATAATTGATTAAAATTGGAGCATTTTTGTACAAATTAGTATTGATTACTTTACCCTCCACTACAAAGGCGATATTCAAATTCATTTTGCGAACGGTACTCTCCACCAAAGTTCTGGATTTCAAGATTTCCACTTCATTATCAAGGTTGCTTTTTCCACCACCAATTCCCATATCAGCAAAAGCAGATAATTCTGAGGACAGTCCACCCTTCTTTTCATCTTTTACTAAAATAGTCGTCGCCGCGCGGTACTGTGGAACGTTATATCGCAAATAGAGGTAGGCGCCAAACAAACTGACAAAAACCCCTAATACAAACCATCTCCAATGGGATGCGTACTGATCTACAACAGCCCTTATTTGAAAATCCTGTTCTGAATTTTCATTTAACATATTATTTTCCATGAAAGCGTTTTATTTTGAAGAAGTAATTATTAATGTGGTTAAAGCAATCAAGATGGACATGACTGAGAATATCAAACCAGTACTCGGACCCACTGCTGATCCGTTTATTTTGTTTTGGTTGGGCTCCACATAGACCACATCATTTTGCGCCAAGTAATAAAAGGGCGTATTCATAAAACCCGCTTTGGTGATGTCTACTCTATTATAGGATTTCACACCGTCAATTTCTCGAATGATTAAAATATTGTTTCTTTTTCCATACACCGTTAAATCTTTAGCCATACTCAAAGCTTCAATTAATGTAATTCGCTCCGAAGCAATAGGATAAGATCCTGGAGCATTAACCTCTCCCTGAACAGACACTTTAAAATTTGTAATGCGAAGACTAATTATCGGTTTTTTGATGTATCGTGAAATTTTAGCATCTAATATCTCAAGTACATTGGTTCTGGACAAACCACTCACTTTCAGCTTTCCCAAAGTAGGAAAATCAATAAATCCATAAGCATCTACTAAATAAACAGAACCAGCAGTAGCACCAGCAACCGTTTCGCTAGAAACATTCAAACTAAAAGATTTTGCAATTTCAGGATCCTCGGCATAAACCGAAATCTGCAGCAAATCATCCGGCTGTATTTTAATTTCATACGAATTTAATTTTTCTTGTCCTGCCACAGCATCAATATCCTGGTAATAAATCATATCTTTTTTAGATGCACAAGAGCCCAACAACACTAAAAACAAAAATGGGATTGATTTTTTTAATAAGAAAAAGTATTTCATAGAGTAAATTTTAAAAGGGCGCAAATATAGGGATTATTATTATATTATTTTTAGACATTCAGCAGTACCATTTACTAGGACTTCGTTTTTATTGTCAAGTGGCATTGAAGTCAGCCTACAATGAAACTAAAACTACTTAAAACAAGAGATCACAAAATACTTTTACTTTTAATTCTTCAAACAAAACGAAATGCGATTACTTGCAAAAAATAATTATACTAACACTCAAGTGTTTCATTAAAGATAGAAATCAAACAAAAATTAAAAAAATAATGAGTTCTATCTTTTCCCTGCGTCTGCAACAGGGTTGTCCAATTATTTATCTAAAAGTTCATACGTCGAATTCATACTTTTAAACTCCGGCACAATCTTTTTCATTTGAGCCACTATAGCGTCGTTTGCAAACAAATTAGAAAGATTAATCAATTCATTGATATCTGTATGCAGGGCTTCAAACTCTTCTTGAAGTTCTTGTGCAATCATGATTTTAGCATGGTGCGTTGGGATGGACTTGGATGTATCATTGAGCAGTTCTTCATAAAGTTTTTCTCCCGGACGCAATCCTACAATCTCAATCTTAATGTCTCGCTCTGGAATAAATCCTGCTAACTTAATCATCTTTCGCGCCAAGTCAATAATTTTGACTGGTTTCCCCATGTCAAAAATGTATATTTCACCTCCATTTCCCATTGCTCCGGCTTCCAGCACTAATTGGCAGGCCTCTGGAATGGTCATAAAATAACGAATGATGTCTTTATGGGTAATCGTTAGTGGTCCGCCTTCGGCAATTTGTTTGGTAAACAAAGGAACCACCGAGCCATTGGAGCCTAATACGTTCCCAAAACGAGTGGTAATGAATTTAGTGGCGCCCGTTCCTTTCTCTTTTTGATCTCTGAGCTGCAACGACTGTACATATTTTTCGGCAATTCTTTTACTGGCTCCCATGACATTGCTGGGATTTACTGCTTTGTCTGTAGAGACCATGACGAATTTTTTCACGTTGTACAAGCAAGCTAAATCAGCAAGATTTTTGGTTCCCTTTATATTGGTAAAAATGGCTTGACATGGATTTTCTTCCATTAACGGCACGTGCTTGTACGCCGCAGCATGAAAGACTACTTGGGGATGGTATGTTTTAAAGACCATATCCATCGCCTCCACATTTCTAATATCGGCGATGACGGTTCTTATTTTTGCCGTAGTGCTAATGCTTTCTGTTTCTAATTGCAAATGATGGAGCGGTGTCTCTGCCTGATCCAGCATAATAATTTTTTTTGGATTAAAAACCAAAACTTGACGAACGATTTCACTTCCTATGGAACCAGCTGCACCAGTAATCAAAATTACCTTATCCTTCAATTGTTTAGAAATCGCTTTACTGTCCAGCACAATTGGTTTGCGTTCAAGAAGATCTTCAATTTGAATGGTCTTCACTTTCTGGGAAATCTCTTTTTGATTCTCCCAATCCGAAATTAAAGGCACTGTAAAAACTTTGAAATTGTATTCCAAGCATTGATCCACAATAACAATTTGCTCCTCTCGTGACAATCCTTTGTCCGCAATAATGACACTTCCCGCACCAACGGAACGCATTAATGCAGGCAACTTTTTCTTTTGCACTAAAATAGGCAAATCCAACATTCTCTTGGAAGCGTTTTGATTGTTCTTGTCTACGAACCCAACAATTTTAAAACGTGTAGGAGTTTCGAACTTTAAAGCGTTAGCAACTGATATCGCATTGGCATCCGTACCATAGATTACCGTACGAATTAATTTAGCATTACTTTTTTCGGAGAAGTACAGTTCAAAAGTTTGTTTCACTACTACACGATACAAAAACAAAGCACAAAAAGAAAGCACGATATTGATAAAAAGTGCGGTGTTGAGGAAGGGCTTTTCTTTAAAAAAAATCTGACTGATAAAATTAAATAGAAGAAACAAAACCAAAACCGACAGTTGCGAGAAGAGCAATTTCACTGCATCAATATTGGAGGAATGGCGGATGATACCAGAATAGGTCCTGAATAACCAAAAGAAAAACAAATTGAGCCCAAAAAAAGAACTAATGAATGTAATATTATGAGATGTTGCAATATAATTCATGCCGATTCCTCTAAATATCATGTAAGTAGAGAAAAAACAAAACATTAAAATCAGCATATCAATGCTGACGATAATCCACCGGGGTAAATAGCCTAAATTATGCAAGTTCATTCTACGATTTAACGCTGTCGTAAGTTCAGAAATGAACTGGGATACTTTTTTATTGATAGGAATACTCAATTTAATTGGTCTTATTTTAAGTGATGTTTTTTTGATTGAAAAATGCAAATCAAATATAGGAAATAAAATAGTTGCTGCTACGCAAGTGCCTTTTTTTATATCTAAACGAATAAAATACTTGTAGCGTATATTTTAAAACTTCTTTTACGAAATATATTACGTTTTAGCGGCGTGTATTGGGAACGCGTCAGTTCGAGTGGCCCGCTTTTTATCGGGATGTATCGAGAGCCCGTCAGTTCGAGTGGACAGCTTTTTAGCGGGATGTATCGAGAGCTCGTCAGTTCGAGTGGACCGCTTTTTAGCGGGGTGTATCGAGAACGCGTCAGTTCGAGTGGACCGCTTTTTAGCGGGGTGTATCGAGAACCGTTGCAAACACAAAGCTTCTCGATACTTTTTTGGCTAATGGCGATTTGTTTTTAATTCTAAACTTTCATAGCCAAAAACACTCGAAGTGACGTTAAGCATTAGAATAGTTAAATTTATATCGAGAGCTCGTCAGTTCGAGTGGACCGCTTTTTAGCGGGATGTATCGAGAACCGTTGCAAAAACAAACTTCTCGATACTTTTTTGGCTGATGGCGATTTGTTTTTAATTCTAAACTTTCTAGCCAAAAACACTCGAAGTGACGTTCTGGGAAGCGAGAATGTCTAAAAAACGAGAACGCGTCAGTTCGAGTGGACCGCTTTTTAGCGGGGTGTATCGAGAACGCGTCAGTTCGAGTGGCCCGCTTTTTAGCGGGATGTATCGAGAACCGTTGCAAACACAAAGCTTCTCGATACTTTTTTGGCTGATGGCGATTTGTTTTTAATTCTAAACTTTCATAGCCAAAAACACTCGAAGTGACGTTCTGGGGAGCGAGAATGTCAAAAAAACGAGATCGCGTCAGTTCGAGTGGACCGCTTTTTAGCGGGGTGTATCGAGAGCGCGTCAGTTCGAGTGGCCCGCTTTTTAGCGGGGTGTATCGAGAACCGTTGCAAACACAAACTTCTCTATACTTTTTTGGCTAATGGCGATTTGTTTTTAATTCTAAACTTTCATAGCCAAAAACACTCGAAGAGACGTTCTGGTGAGCGAGAATGTCTAAAAAACGAGAACGCGTCAGTTCGAGTGGCCCGCTTTTTAGCGGGGTGTATCGAGAACCGTTGCAAACACAAAACTTCTCGATACTTTTTTGGCTGATGGCGATTTGTTTTTTAAATCTAAACCTTCTAGCCAAAAACACTCGAAGAGACGTTAAGGATTAGAATAGTTAAATTTATATCGAGAGCTCGTCAGTTCGAGTGGCCCGCTTTTTAGCGGGATGTATCGAGAACCGTTACAAACACAAAGCTTCTCGATACTTTTTTGGCTAATGGCGATTTGTTTTTAAATCTAAACTTTCATAGCCAAAAACACTCGAAGTGACGTTCTGGGAAGCGAGAATGTCTAAAAAACGAGAACGCGTCAGTTCGAGTGGACCGCTTTTTAGCGGGGTGTATCGAGAACGCGTCAGTTCGAGTGGCCCGCTTTTTAGCGGGATGTATCGAGAACCGTTGCAAACACAAAGCTTCTCGATACTTTTTTGGCTGATGGCGATTTGTTTTTAATTCTAAACTTTCATAGCCAAAAACACT
>NZ_JADOVC010000010.1:0-119629 GCF_015751645.1 Flavobacterium sp. CG_9.1 | reverse complement strand
GACAAATGGACTGGATATAATCCATTAAAAAAAGAGTTTGATTTAAAACAGATTAAGAGTGACAAAGGAAAATCTTCAAAAGAATTACACACTATAATTCATCAAGTAAAATCTTGGTTGAGAAGTACTTTTTCTTGGGTTCATAAAGAGCATATTCAGAAGTATTTAGACGAGTTTAGTTACCGAATTAATAGGTCAATTTACAAGGAAAAAATATTTGACCTACTTATAAACAGAATGATGAATACTCAAAAGGTTTTATATCAAAATATTATAATAAGTAAATAAGTGAACACCTCGAATAAATATTAAAAGCATCACCAGTATGTGTTGCTTTTTTTATGAACGCAATTCTAGGACTTGCATGAGTTTCAATATTTTCTATTTTACATAATATAAATTATAGTGCATTTATAAGCAATTGGAAAGCAGGAGGAATTCATATCTTTGTTAAGTCCATCTAGAAATCTAGAAAACCTCCTTAGTAAATGTAAAATAATCAAACTTAATATAGATTTATAAATTCTTCAAATCAGATAGAATTAAGTGTGTTGTAGGTTCACCATAAAGCAAAAGTCTGTCAATAAACTGTTGCAAGTGCAATTGATCTACTAGTATCACTTTCATGAAAATATTATGAGTTCCTGTAATTCGGAAAACCTCGCCTATTTCAGGAAATTGTTCTAATTGTTCACAAAATATTTTTAGCTTCCCGCTGAACAATTTAAACATGATGAAAACTTCTAAACCAAATCCAAGTTTTCTATTATCAAGTTGAACATTATATCCTTTAATAACTTCAGTATCTTCTAATTTTTGAACGCGTTCTCTTACTGATGATGGTGAAAGTCCAACTTGTTTTCCTATTTCTACAAACGAAGTTCTAGAGTTCACCTTTAAACTTTCTATTATTTTTAAATCAACGGTATCAACCATAAATAAAGTTTTAATTTCGGCTAAAATACATTTAAAATATGAGAAAATGATGCTAATTCCATTGATTAAATTTTATGTTCTTACTGTTGTATTCTAATTTTGTAGTATGGATTTAATGTTACTTTTACTTATTATTGGAATTTTTTTAGGTTTTTTTATTCAAACGATTAGCGGTTTTGCTGGTGCTTTGGTTGCTTTACCCTTTTTGCTTCTTGTGATGCCGCTTACAGAAGCGGTTAGTTATATTTCTATATTCTATTCTTTATCTTCTCCAATTTATTTTTACAAAGAATGGAAAAATATGGATAAACCCTTGCTAAAAAAACTAGCGATTACTTCCTTTTTTGGAATCCTTATTGGTTCGATCGTTTTAATCTATGGTCAACCAATATTATTAAAAAAGGCGCTTGGTTTGTTTATTATCTTATTTGTTTTGAACAGTTTAAGAATTAAAAATAAGCAGCCATTTGGTTTTATGATCCAATCTATTTTAGGTCTTTTTGGTGGATTTTTTTCTGGCGTTTTCTCTACAGGTGGCCCCTTATATGCGATAATTATCAAAAATGAAACCGATGATGTCAAAGTTTTTCGCGCCACAATGTTTGGAATTCTGGGATTAGTCTCCATGATGCGCATAGCAGTTTTGGTATTTGAAGGCATTTTAACCACTACTGAATTACATAATTCGTTGTATGTTTTACCTTTTTTTATAGCAGCGTTGATTTTAGGAAAGATGGTTTACTTAAAATTAAATGAGGAATTTTTAAAAAAATTTATTTTAGGATTGCTTTTTTTATCGGGTACCGCATTATTGCTCAAAAGTTAAAGGAATTTTAGTAATTCAAATTTATTTAATCTTACGCTTTGATATAGATAATTAGCACCTTTAATTAATTTACCTTTGCAAAAATATTAAAAACCAATTTTGACTACAAATACCACAATTACAAAGAAAAAATACATCAAATTAATTCTAATATTGGGTTCATTAACTGCTTTAGGACCTTTTTCTATAGATATGTATTTACCTGGTTTTGCCGGGATTGCCAAGGACTTGAATACTTCAGTTGCCAATGTTTCAATGACTTTATCCAGTTATTTTATAGGAATTTCAGCAGGACAATTACTTTATGGACCGTTGTTAGACCGTTTTGGCCGAAAAAAACCACTCTTTATTGGTTTGTTAGTGTACATAGCAGCATCCTTAGGTTGTGTCTTTGTAACTGATATAGATACTTTTATTGGGTTGCGTTTCATTCAAGCCGTTGGCAGTTGTGCGGCAACTGTAGCTTCTGTATCTATGGTTCGTGATTTATTTCCTGTGAAAGATATTCCAAAAGTATTTTCCATGTTGATGTTGGTCGTTGGGCTTTCTCCAATGCTGGCACCTACAATTGGCGGTTACGTAACCGAGGATTATGGCTGGCATACCGTATTTTTTATCTTGATGTGCATGGGAATCGTAATTCTTATTGCAGCGCAGATTATTTTACCAAATACCTATTTGCCAGACACTTCTATTTCACTTAAACCCAAACCAATTATTACTAATTTTATTAAGATTCTGAAAGAACCACAATTTTACACCTACTCTTTTGCAGGAGCCATTGCGTTCTCTGGTTTATTTACCTACGTGGCCGCCTCTCCTATTTTATTTATGGATATATTTAAGGTCGATGCCAAAACTTATGGCTGGATATTTGCGTTTATGTCATTGAGTTTCATAAGTGCCAGTCAATTGAATTCGTTGCTCTTAAGAAAGTTTAATAGTGAACAAATGATTTTAGGAGCCTTACTTTCACAAACCGTAATTAGCGTTATATTTCTAATTTTAGCAGTGAATGATCTTTTAGGATTGTATGAAACTATCACAATGTTATTTTTATTTCTGGCTTGTTTAGGAATTTCAAACCCGAATACAGCAGGACTTACCCTTGCTCCTTTTGCTAGAAATGCAGGAAGTGCCTCAGCGCTTATGGGTGCTATTCAGTTGGGATTAGGTGCTTTTGCGTCTTTTGCAGTGGGAATTTTTGTCACCAATTCCATGTTGCCTATGGTGATGATTATGACGGTTTCAACCGTTCTGGCGTTGCTCATTTTAATTCTTGGAAAGCGAAATATTAAAAAAATAGTTACAATTTCAGCAGATGAATAAATGACACCAGTAGATTAATGGTTTGTAGTAAGAGCGTAATAACAGTAGTCAATTTTTTTTATTATTAGAAAAGAAGAATAATTGAAATTTCATTCTTTTTTAATTTACTCCTCAACACGCGGCTATTCTTAATTGAAGGAATTTTAAAACTGTAGTTGAAAACGTTTGTAAATTGTCGTCATAGGGTTTCTTTATTAATCCATTTTGTAACTACAGGAGCTTTATAGTTTTTCATATTATCCAGTAAATCATTAATGTTATCGCTAACTAAAAGCATTTGTTGATTGACGGCTTTTAACAATCCTTTATCTACCATGGTCTGGATTAAAACGATTAAAGCGTCATAAAAACCGTTTGTATTTAAAAGGCCAATAGGTTTTTTATGCAGTCCAAGTTGTGCCCAAGTGAGCATTTCAAATAATTCTTCAAGTGTACCGAAACCACCTGGCATTGCAATAACGCCGTCGCACAGCGCATTCATTTTTGTCTTTCTTTCGTGCATCGTGTCTACTATAATTAACTCTGTCAAATTGGTATGTGCAATTTCTTTGGATTGCAAAAAGAACGGAATAACTCCAATGACTTTACCTCCTTCGCTCAACACGCCATCCGCAACTGCTCCCATAAGGCCAATATTTGCGCCACCATAAACTAATTCAATGTTTTGTTTAGCTAATGTTTGACCCAATAAGGTCGCTTGTGATTGGAAAACTTCGTCTGTTCCCATGCTGGAACCGCAAAAAACTGTAATTCTTTTCATTGTAATTGTTTTTGTATAGTAGGAAAAGGAAACTTTTAATTGATATTTTTATGGTGGTTTGTGATTCCGACAAAGGAGACCCGAGAGTAAAACTCGAATAGGCTTAGCCAATTTAATTACTTGCTCATGTTATGTGAAATCCAGTTCATTATTCCCCTTTCAAACGCCACGAATCTTTTGATCTTATACCTTGTTATTTTTCTATTAAAGATAAGGTCGTCTTAACTAATGTAAAAAACACCTTATTACCTGTATTTTAAACATCAAAGATTGTTGCTAAAGTCATTAAGATTATAGTTGTTAATAAAATTACTATTGAAAGAAAAGAGCTTGATTTTTTTAAAAAATTTTCCAAATACCATCCTTGGATATTAAAAGCAAGCATTACAATTGTTAAAATAATTAAAGGAATAGTTATTAATTCGAATATTCCACTAAAAAAGTTATTTAAAACGATATGTTTAAATGATTATGTATATTAAACATGCAAAATAAATAAAACAACTGCTACTTAATATTAGATTTATGTTTCTTTTCATATTTATGTCTTAATATATAATCAGCGCTAATGTGGGAGCATCGGACATGTAATTTCGCGCTAACTTCGCGTTGTTATATCCTAGCGATCTGGATTCATTGTTTGTATGCTCACTATAGTTTAATTGATAATTCCAAATGGCCACCTAAACCAAGTTCAACAATTTTTTGTAAGGTAGAAAATCGGGCTTCTTTGACATTATTTTCAATTTTTGAAATGTAAGACTTTGTAGTTCCAACTTTATCGGCAAGCTCTTCCTGAGTTAATCCTTTTTGAAGTCTTGCATCATGAATCATTGTACCAATTTTAAAGTTGATAAAGCCTGCTTCAAGTTCGTCACGTTTCTCAGTTCCTACAGCTCCGTAATGTTTAGTTTTAAACTGATCGAGTGTTTGGATAGATCTATTTTTCGTTTTCATATTCCTTTTTTATTTTAATTGCTTTTTCAATTTCATTTTTGGGAGTCTTTTGTGTCTTTTTTTGAAATCCATTCGTAAGAATTACTAATTGGCCTTCATCAAAAAAACAAAAGATTCTAAAAATATCACTTCCTTGCTGAATTCGTATTTCAAAAAGTCCGTCTGTATTTTCAATATGTTTAAGATACGTTTCGGGAATTCTATCTAATTCTTCAATTAATTCCAACGTCCAAATAATTTTCGCCTTGACTTTTTCACGCTGCCTGATAAAGAATTCTTCAAAGTAATCTTTAAAAAAAATTATTGTTCGTTTCTTACTCATTTTACAAAGATATAAAAGTTGCACCAAAGTGAAACTTATATTTGATGATTTTATAGTGTATTGTCATTTCGACGGTGGAGAAATCTTCATCAGTTGCTCATGGTATTTGATTTCTCCTTCATAGAAATGACAATATAAACGTAAATTTGATTAACGGTTTTTATACCTGCATACTATTGTACTATGGCTAGCAGGATTCTCATGTTGGGCAAGGAATGCAATTCCGCCTTTACTTTGTATTTGACAAAAAAACATTAAATTTATTCAAAGGAAAACAGAGGTGAACTATCAAATCCGCCAAGTTTATGACTTATTTAGCGCATTAGTCCTCTGTCTTCTCCTTGAATCCCGTTGAATTGCTTCAAATAGAATGATAGACATCAAGGTCTAATAAAGGCTCTAAAGAAGTTCAACATTTTTGTTTATCCTAAATTCAAAGTTATGAAAAACTATTTATTTTACGTAGGTATTGACATTTCAAAATCAAAATTAGATGTAGTTATTTTAAAAAAAGAAGCACCCAATGTAACTAATCATTTCATTGTCGAAAACAACTTAAAAGGTATTAAAGAAATTTTAAAAAACTTAATAAAACAGAAAATAGATTTGACTACTGTTTTGTTTTGTTGCGAAAACACGGGTATTTATACATTTCCTTTGAGTAGCCATTTATCTGAAATCAACCTTGATTTCTGGGTAGTTCCAGCCATAGAAATCAAACGATCTAAAGGAATTTCCAGAGGTAAAAATGACAAGGCAGATGCAAAAGATATTGCTTTATATAGTATTCGAAATATCGACAAACTAAAGCTTTCGACTTTGCCTGAAACGGTAATTCAACAGCTGAAATTGCTTTATACTGAAAGAGAAAAAGTGATGAAATCTTTTAAGATTTTTAAGGCTATAAAAGAAAATGTTGATTTTATGCCCAAACAAGTTTACAAAACAATCGTAGGAATAAATAATAAAACGGTGAAATTTTTAAAAGCAACATTAAAAGCTATTGAGAAGGAAATGAAAGCAATAATATCTAATCAATTGGAATTGAAAAATCAATTTGAATTGATTAAAAGTGTTCCTGGTATTGGGGATAAAACTGCTATTTATATGCTCATTGCAACAAGAGGATTCACGGCTTTTGATAACGCAAGAAAATTTGCTTGTTACGCCGGAACTGCACCTTTTGAATACAGTTCGGGTTCTAGTATTAAAGGACGAACCAAAGTGAATCATATGGCAGATAAAAAGATGAAATCAATATTACAAATGTGTGCTTTAGTTGCCGTAAAACATGATCCGCAACTCAAAGAATATTATGAAAGAAAAAAAGGTGAAGGTAAGAACGCAATGCTGGTTTTAAACAATGTAAAATGTAAAATTATTGGTCGTGTTTTTTCTGTAATTAACAGACAAACTCCCTATATAAATACATATAAATTTGCCTGTTAAATTTTAAATTTTTTTTTGTTTTTTATCATAGAATGCGCTAACTTCACTTTGCGATATCTGAGCGATCTGGATTCTAGCTGTTGGCAGATATTACCTTTATGTCCAATCAAAACCTATTTCATTCAACCTATCTATTCTCCATTTTCCCTCTTCAGACTTATCATCTTTATAATTGTATTTGATGCTAGCTTTAATTTCTAACATTTTACTAAATCTAATATCTCCCCGAACACCTTTTCCATCTGGATATTCTTTTTTAAATTCTAAATAAGTTGCAATAAATTTTTCAAGATTTGCTTTTCTGATGTTTAGTTGATAATCAAAATCAACTCCAAGGTCAATTAACCACTCTTCACGTTCTTTTGTTAATTTTATTATTTCTCCATTTGCTTTTTTTCTTCCAGTATTCCTTAAAGTTCTTTGGTCATTAACCCATTTACCTAATTTTTTTATTTCTAAATCTTTATCTATTTGCGATGGATTTGCATTTCCAGTTTTAGTTTTATACTCTTCTAGTTTAAAATAATTTTCAAACCATTTTCTATCTAGTGGAGTACCCGAAATTTTAGAACCGAATGTTTCCCATAGAAAATTGATTTCATTCATTTTTTGCTCCTCGTATTCTGTCCAAATTGGAGGACGTATTCCTTTTCTTCTTAATTTTTGTAATGCACACCACGTTCCTAATGAATAATAAGGACTGTTTTGATTTTTAGTTTGAGGAATATGTGCGAAATCTATTTTATGTTTCGTTTTGTATGCTACTAAATCCTCAAAACGTTCCTTCCATCTTATTCGACTTTTGACAAGTTTTCCATCTTCAAATGGAAAATCACTTTCTTCAAGTTGCTGCATTATAAAAAGTGGAATTTCTCTATTATTATTGATGAGATATTTTATATTTCTAAACCAAGTAAATAAAGTTCTATCATCTGTGTCTTTTTTGACAACTCCGCCGCTTTTAGGATTATTTTTTTTATATTCTTTCCATCTTTCAAAAAGTATTGGAAATTTTTCTAAAGAGTTGGCTGTAAATTGTATATCATAATCTCTGTCATTTTCTAATTCTTCAGGTAAATCTAAATTACCTAATTCTAAATTTTTAAGATTCAGTTTTTCCATTTCTGGAAAAAGTTCTAAATTTTCTAAATTTTCAATTTCTTCATCGCTTTTAAAACGAGTGTTTATTTCTTTTATTACAAGACCTTGAGATATCAATATCTCTAAAAATTCAGTTGTCAGTTTTTCTATATTTTGATGAGTTTTATTTAATAAATCTTCAAAATAAAGTTTGAACTGATTTATGATTTTTATTCCCTGAGCGTCACTTGTCCTAAAATTTAATGAAATTGGACCTTCTACATTTATAAATAGTCCAGAACTGGTTAAATTAGTAGAGCCGATAATTAATCTATTCCAATTTTTTCCCTCGAATAGAAAAATTTTAGGATGAAAAATCATTGCGGATTGTGTGTGAAAAATATACGTTTCAATTTTATTTCGTATAAGTTCCTGTAATGCATCTTTTGATGTTCCATTATCGTCAACACCAATGAAGAAATTTAATTTTTTATATTTTTTTTCGCAATATTTATGGATGGAACAAGTTTATTTACGCCTGCGTAAGATGCGAACGCTACTAATCCAGTGAAACTATCAAACTTATTTTCCCCAAACGAAGTTACTAAAATATTTCCAACTGTATTTTCGTTTTTAGGGTCTAATCCGTGTCCAATGAAATTAACTTGCATAATTTATTTAGGTGTTTTAGCTGTTTTTTTTCTGCGATTCGAGGGCATTTTTGCCGTCTTGCATATTAGACCCATAAAAGAGGCTATTATTTGTTTAGCTAAAATATAAAAATTTTATTACAAATCATCCAGTAAAATCCTTTTCTCTATAATTTTTATCTAAAACAAAACCATAAAAAAAACCATTGCCCTGCTTTCTCAAGCTTTGCAATGGTTTTTCAATTATAAAACAAAATAGTTGTTATTTCATTTTTTGTCTTTTTACCGGTTTCTCTGTCGGTTCGTTTTTGTTTTGCAACAAATAATTAGCCAACAATTTTTCGATTAATTCATCTTTAGTCAAATGATGGAAAACGGTTTTTATTTTAGTTTTCAATTCCGCATCCACCTCATGGTTGGGTTTGGTTTTGAAGATTTGTTTTGCCCATAAAAGGGCGTTGTTTTCTTCGATGCTTAGCGAGCTTGGTTTTTTGAACTCGGTGAATTTAATTCCCAGTTCTTTTTCAAAATCGGCGATTTCTGAGACTTCTTCGGGTTGTAAAACGGTTAACGAAAGTCCCTTTGCTCCTGCTCTAGCCGTTCTTCCGCTGCGGTGCACATAGGCTTCATACACATCAGGTAAATGGTAATTCACCACATACGAGATTTCCTTAACGTCAATTCCTCTAGCAGCTAAATCAGTAGCTACTAAAATATTGATATGTCCTTCACGGAATTGCTCCATGATTCGGTCACGGATTCCTTGTGATAAACTGCCGTGCAAAGCGCCTGATGAAAATCGATTGATGGCTAAGTTTTTGGCTAATTTATTAACCGCCGCTTTGGTTTTACAAAAGATAATACCGCGTTCTCCTTCTTTCGAATTCAAGAAATGCATTAAAACATCCAGTTTTTCAATAGGATCTACCACAATATATTCGTGGTCAATACCTTGATTTCCTACCGTTTCCATGTTGGCACGAACTTCTACTACATTTTTATGTAAGTAATTCTGAACCAATTGTTTGATTGTTCCGGGCATGGTTGCTGAGAACAAAATTGTTTTGTGTTCTTTTGGCAATTCGGCAACAATTTCGTCTAAGCTTTCTTTTAAGATGGTTACCATTTCATCGGCTTCATCGAGCACTAGGAATTTGGTTTCTTTCAAGTTGATTGCTTTGCGCTGAATCAAATCGATTAAACGACCTGGAGTTGCCACCACAATGTGCGTAGGCAATGCAAGTCTTTCGATTTGTGGTTTTATTGGAATTCCACCGCAAGTTGTTGCAATCGAAACTTGTGGTAAAAATTTAGCAAAATCTTCTAAGTTTCTAAAAATTTGGTGTCCTAGTTCGCGTGTTGGAACTAAAATCACAGCTTGTAGTATTGGTAAAGCAGTATCAATTAATTTTAAAATAGGCAATCCAAAAGCCGCCGTTTTTCCGGTACCGGTTTTAGCTAGTCCAACCAAATCTGTTTCATTAGCTAATAAAAGTGGAATTGTTTTTTGTTGAATTTCTGTTGGTACCACAATTTTCATTTCGGTAAGCGCTTGTACTAATGGTGCTGAAATTCCTAAATCAGAGAATTGTTTTGGCATTTTTTTGGATTTTATATTTTAAAAAAAAAGTTGTTGTATTATGGTAATTTTTAGCCCCGATGGAAACGACATCCTGTTGTGGCGGGGTTCGCCACAACAGATATAGTGTATAGCGGGATTAGCTCCTAAAAACGGATCTCGATACATTTTTTGTTTGCTTCGCTACACAAAGAACACTCGAACTGACGTTATTGATACTAAAACCTGAGCGTTAGTGTTAATCTTCGTCCGGTTCGTTCATGATTTTTTCCCGGTATTTCTTCCCGGTTAACAATATCAGTTTCAATTTGTAATCGTCAACAAGCCACTCGCGGTAATTTTTACTACACTGACTTAAACATTTTGAATAGCGTTTGATGCGGCAATCAATGTCATCCTCTAACAATTTTCCTAATATTTTGGCCTCTTGCAAAGTATCCGAATTATCTACACACATAGCAGCGTGTTGTTCTAAGGATTTTTCTAGCACTTCTTTGGAACGCAAATTTTGTTTAATGATGAGTTTGTGCTCTTCATCAACATCAAAGGCTACAACGGCCGTTTTACTAAATTTTTCACGTAATTCAGGAGGCATACTGTATTTAAAATACAATTCAATTTCCGTATCATCACGTAAATTTTCCAAGTAAAACTCGGGTGATTTAAAGATGTGTTGCCAGTTGACCGGCTCGCTCCACAGTCCAAATCTTGCGGCATTATTTCCTAAATCGATCACGTTAAAAACATCTTTATTAGGCAATTTTCTGGAACCACGACCAATCATTTGATAGTATAATGTCAAAGATTTTGTCGCTCTATTCAATATTATAGTTTCTACTGTAGGCTCATCAAAACCGGTGGTAAGAATCCCAACCGATGTTAAAATAGCATCCGGCGTGTGTTTGAACCAATGTAAAATATCTCTTCTCTCCTCGTTATTGCTGGTATTATCTAAATGGCGAATCGCATACCCGGCTTCTCTAAATGTTTCATACACATATAATGATGTATTGATTCCATTATTGAAAATTAGGGTTTTCTTACCTAAGGATTTTTCCGTGTAGGCGTGCAACAATTTTTCCTGCATGGCCATATTGGTATATAAATCATCTGATGATTTTACCGTATAATCTCCGTTGATTCCTACTTTTAGTGACGTTAAACCCACATCATAACTATAGGTAACTGCTTTTGCCAAAAATCCATTAGCGATCAAAGAGCTAATGGTGTCTCCTACGATTAATTCATCATAGCTTTCATGCATTGGCAACTTAATATTAGAACTTAATGGAGTTGCTGTAACCCCTAAAATAAAGGCGTTTTTGAAAGAGCTCAATAATTTTCTAAAGGAATTGTAATGCGCCTCATCGATGATTACCAATCCTACATTATCTAAATGTAGTTTTTCATCGTTGATACGGTTTTTCAACGTTTCAACCATGGCAACAAAACAAGAATAATCGTTTTGGTCCGGAAGTTCTTTTACTTTACTGTTGATGATTTTGTTTTTTACGTCAAAACCCTTCAACATTTTTGAAGTTTGCTTGCACAACTCAATTCGGTGTGTTAAAACAACTACTTTTTTATCATGTTGTGATAAATAACGGCGCACGATTTCTGAAAAAACTACTGTTTTTCCGCCACCAGTAGGCAACTGGTATAATAAATGGTGCTGAGGAGGTGCATTATCTATGCGTTCAAATATGGCATCAATATCGCCTTTTTGATAGGCGTAAAGTTCTTTTTTGTCTTCGATTTCTATTTCTGAAGTGTTTTGGGACATTGCTTATTGTTGGATTTTTGCAAAAATACGCCTAAAAAACAGTTTAACTGTCACTTTTAATTAAAAAAAAAGGGGATGGATTAAATAAAATTCAATTATAACACCATTTAATACTCAATACGTTCTAAAACGGCATTAAATTCAGGTTCGTTATACCATTTCTGGTTGATTGTTTGCTGATGAATGACTTTTAATCGGGATTTGAACTCCTGCAGTATTCCATTTCCAATCAAGAAAATAACGGCTTGTTCAAAGGAATTGAACATACTTTTAAAAAATAATTCGTGTTTGATTGCATTTTCCGAAGCAAATGTTTGAGCAATTTCAATATTGTAAAGCATAACATCGGCAATTACAAAGGGATCTACACCCAAAAGAATGAAATGTTTGATGTGTTTTTGAGCAACGGAGCGTCTCATTTTTGGTTTGCTGCGTCTTCCCGATTTTTTTAAAGGATAGTATTCGTTTGAAATTTTGAGTTTGCATTCCTGTAAAAGCGTTTCTTCCTTTGGATTAAAAACAAAATTATAATACACTTTTACGGGACTAAATTTCTCATACAATTCGATAATTTGTTGTTCGAGTTGCTCTTTATTTAATTCAGACAAATATTTTTTTAAATCGCGTTTGCTCATTATCACAGTTTAAGGATACAAAAGTAATTTACTTTAGGAATCAATGTGCCGTAAATCAAGGATATTACTTAATTTTGACACAAATAAAGGTAGATGTTCCTTTTTTCAAAACCTATTTTTTTACTTTTATACCCAAATTTAATCTTATGCTCAAAATTTTCAAAATTGTCGCTATACTCGAAGGCGTTTCTTATTTGGCTTTGTTTACAAATATGCTTGCTGTAAAACCAACTAATTTAGTTCTTTATAAAACATTGCTTTTCCCAATAGGAATGGCTCACGGAATCCTATTTGTAAGTTATATCATATTAGCTATTATGCTGAAATTTGAACAAAACTGGGATTATAAAAAATTTGGAATTATCTGTTTGGGTTCTTTAATTCCTTTTGGAACTTTTTATGTAGATAAGAAATATTTACAAAATGTATAAATACATAGAAAAAATATTCACTTTTCTATATCCTGTTTTTCGTAAATGGGGATTGGGAAGCAGCACCGCTTCGTATCTTAGTTTAGTATTGAATATTCTTGTTTTATGCGTGATGGCGTATGTCATCTATGTTATTTTTCGTCTTGTTTTAGTTACTATAATGGCCGTTATTGCCCAAAAAACTAAAACTAAGTTTGATGATTTATTAGTTACAAATAAGACAGCCAAATATATTGCGCACTTAATTCCGCTTTTATTTATTTACAAGTCAGTTCCCATAATTTTGGACCGATTTGTTTATTGGGAAACTTTTTTTGGCAAGCTCGTTGGAATCTACATAATCATTTTAGTGCTATGGATTATACGCACTATTTTTAATGCATTGCGGGATTATTTAAAGTTAAAACCCCGCTACAGCGATAAGCCAATCGATAGTTTTATTCAGGTCATTATGATCATGCTATGGGTAATTGGAATAACCTTAATCATTTCAAAATTGTTTGAAATTGATCAAAAAGAGCTATTGACGATTTTAGGAGCTGTTTCGGCGGTAATTATCTTAATTTTCAGAGATACTATTTTGGGTTTTGTATCCAGTGTTCAGGTCTCTATTAATGATATGGTTCGAATTGGGGACTGGATTACGATGGATAAATTTGGAGCTGATGGTGATGTTATCGAAATTAATTTGGCAACGGTAAAAGTTCGAAATTTTGATAATACCACCACTACTATTCCTACCTATAGTTTGAGTTCGGATTCGTTTCAAAACTGGCGAGGCATGCTGAATTCAGACGGACGACGTATTAAAAGACACATCCTTATTAAAACAAGCAGTATTCGGTTTTTAGAAGAAGCAGAACTGGATAATTTGAAAAAAATCCATCTAATATCGGATTATCTTGACAACCGAAAATTAGAAATAGACGAATACAATGCGGCTAATAAAATTGATAAATCACTTGCAATTAACGGTCGAAATATGACCAATTTAGGCTTGTTTCGAAAATATATTACAGAATATTTACTAAATTATCCTGAATTAAATAAAGACATGTTGATGCTTTGTCGCCAGTTGCAATCTACTTCGCATGGCGTTCCTCTGGAAGTTTATGCATTTTCACATGACAAACGATTTGAGAATTACGAGTACATCATGTCTGATATATTTGATCATATTATTGCCTCAGTAGGTTATTTTGATTTGGAAATTTTTGAAACTATCTCTGAAAATGATTTCAAAATATAAAGAAAATCCTAAACACGTACTGCTTTAGTTTACAAATCTATAGCCTATCTTTGATATATTCTATTGCTGATTTTCCGTGGGCTTTTGGTTTTCCATCTGCGTCTAAATTTACCATTGTAGTATGATCAATTGTGATAATCGTTTCGCGCGTCATCATGTTTCTTGCCTCACACTTTAAGGTCAGGGAAGTAATTCCAAATTTGATGACATCAATACCAATTTCGATAATATCACCTTGTCTCGCTGAACTTCTAAAATTGATTTCTGACATGTATTTAGTTACGATTCGGGTGTTTTCTAGTTGAATAATGGTGTACAAAGCTAATTCTTCATCGATCCAAGCTAATAATTTACCTCCAAATAAAGTCCCATTGGGGTTTAAATCTTCGGGTTTTACCCATTTTCTGGTATGAAATCTCATAAGTTTTTATTTATAAGTGCAAAATTAAGCTATTCCTATTTCATTTTTTTTTAATTTTAAAGAAAAAACAATGAACACACGAGATACATTTTTAAATGATTTTAGAGGACAAGCAATCGGTTCAGTAACCACACAATCTACAACAGAAGAATCATTTCAAAATGAGGTACTTCGACCTATTCTAAAGTTACAAAACGACTTATTTATTGCCTCTTTCCTCAATTATGCAAGCAAAAATAAAACTGATTTTCAAACCTACACCATCGAAAAAAAAATGGCTACTATGGAAAATGCAGTTCAAAAAGATACCAAGTTTAGAAATGTCTTAAAAGGAATGGTAATCGGTTTATTTACCACAGCGGAATACGATATTTATGCAAAAAACGCTTCCAACATTAACAAGCGAATGATGAGTATGTTGGTGGAACGATTAAAAAGTCAAGTACAACTCTTTGAAACAAAGTCAAAGTAGAGAAGCAATTTTTACCTTTTTTATTTTTATTAATTCAATTACATAAAAAGAAAATAATTGATTTAGTCAAGATGCTTAATTTTGACTTACAAAATAATTTTTTTAGCATAACAAGAGGTTAAACCAATTTGGGCTTATTGATTTTAATTTAAAAAACAGGGCCTTATTTATCTAAAAATTACCATTTATTTCCAATTTGGTAATCCTAATCTTTTTTATAATAAATATTAGTTAAGTATACTATTATGTGCTTTTTGTATGATTTTTTTCATTATAATTGATAAAAGTAAATAGTATGAAAGAACAGTATTTCAAATGGTATTCTCCAAATTTAAATAGAGATATAGAAATGTTGGTTTTTGGACATGCTGGATATCCTGTAATCTTATTTCCAACTTCGATGGGAAGTTACCATGAAAATAAAGATATGGGATTGATAGAATCCGCAAAATGGTACCTTGAGCAAGGTTTAATCCAAATATTTTGTCCAGACAGTATTGACAAAGACAGTTTTTACAATAAAAATATTCATCCTGTTCATCGCATAGAAAATCATGTCCGATATGATAAAATGATTTGTCACGAAATCGTTGAAAAAATTAAAAATAACACTTCCTCTGGAAAAGTAGTTGTTGCAGGTTGCAGTTTTGGTGGGTATCATGCTGCAAATTTTGCCTTTCGTCATCCCGGTTATGTGAGCCATCTGTTTTCTATGAGCGGTGCCTTCAATATTAAGAGTTTTATGGATGGTTTTCATAATGACGATGTGTTTTACAATAGTCCTGAAGATTATTTGTATGGACTGGACGACCACGAATTATGGAATATGGACATCGTTCTTGGGACCTCTAATTGGGACATTTGTTTTGACGCTAACCTAAAAATGAGTAAAGTGCTAACGGATAGAAATATCCACCATTGGTTAGACATTCGTCAAGAACGAAAACACGATTGGCCTGTTTGGCAAGAAATGTTTCCCCATTATTTATCAAGAATCAAGTTTTTTTAAAAGTAGTAAGAATCGAGTATTAAGTATAAAGACCAACAACAAGATGAAAAAAATAGGAATATTATTCGGAATGGAAGATACGTTTCCGCAAGCATTTATAGATCGGGTGAATTCAAAAAATGAAAAAGGAATCATTGCAGAAGCTGTTGCTATTGATAAAGTAGTTCAAAATCAAGATGGTGAATATGCTGTAATTATTGACCGAATATCACAAGATGTCCCTTTTTATCGTGCGTATTTAAAAAACGCTGCTTTAACAGGAACCAATGTAATCAACAATCCGTTTTGGTGGAGTGCTGATGATAAGTTTTTCAACAATGCATTAGCGGATACCTTAGGCGTTCCGTTGCCTAACACCGTAATTCTTCCTTCGGCAGAACATCCAACAGACACCACTGGAAAATCATTTCGCAACCTAAAATACCTAATGGATTGGGAAGGAATATTTCAATATATTGGATTTCCTGCCTACATGAAACCCTACGCTGGCGGTGGTTGGAAAAACGTCTACCGTTTAGAAAATGTAGAGGAATTTTGGGAAAAACACCAGGAAACAGGACAATTAGTAATGATGTTGCAAGAGGAAATTGTTTTTACGGAGTATTTTAGAGTGTACTGTTTGGGTTGCAAAGCCGTTAGAATTATGCAATACGAACCAAGGAATCCGCATCATTTGCGTTATGTAATTGACGGTCCTCCAGTAGATAAAAAATTATTGGCCACCATAAAAGACTATACTTTAAAACTGTGCAAAGGCTTAGGATACGATTTTAATACCGTAGAATTTGCCGTTCGTGACGGGATTCCGTATGCGATAGATTTTGGAAATCCTGCGCCTGACGCTGAATTAACTTCAGTTGGTGCTGAAAATTTTGAATGGGTTGTTGAAGAGGCTGCAAAAATGGCTATTGCTGCCGCAAAAAAACAAAAAGCAGGAAAGATGAATTTAACTTGGGGAACTTTTATCAAAGAGGCGGCGGCGGGAAAATAAAAGAAATGAATTAACGAAATTCATTGACCCCACTCTACCAGCCGACAGATAGGTTACTATGGAAATTCTTTATTACTTGCTGGCGTTTTTGCTTGAAAAAGCAAAAACGACCAACAATATTTAACTTTGAAACGGAAAGCGGGACCCGAGCGAAGCGAACTGACGAAGTAAACAGCTCCTAAAAAATATTCTAATGAAAAAATTACCAGTTTTTACACTTGGTGTAGAAGAAGAATACCAAATTATAGATCCTGTTTCAAGAGATTTGCGGTCGCATTTATCTAAAATTGTGGATGGTGCTAAAATTATTTTGAATGAGCAGGTAAAGGCTGAAATGCATCAATCTGTCGTGGAAGTGGGAACTAATATTTGTAATAATGTCAACGATGCTAAAAATGAGATTCGGTTTTTGCGCTCTAAAATTGTAGAATTGGCCGACAAACAAGATCTAATTGTAGGCGGAGCTGGCACACATCCTTTTTCGAAATGGCAAGATCAACCTATCACTGACGATCCACGATATCATGATATCGTCAATGAATTGCAGGATGCAGCACGTTCTAATTTAATTTTTGGAATGCATTGTCATGTAGGCATTGAAAATCGAGAAATCGGTTTACAATTGATGAATCAAGCAACCTATTTTTTACCTCACATCTTTGCGCTGTCCACAAATTCTCCTTTCTGGGAAGGCAGGCAAACGGGATATAAATCCTTTAGAACTAAAGTTTTTGACAAGTTTCCAAGAACAGGATTGCCAGAATATTTTGATTCAGTGGCATCTTATGACAATTATTTGGAAACTCTGGTAAAAACCAACTGTATTGATAACCCAAAGAAAATTTGGTGGGATTTGCGTTTGCATCCGTTTTATAATACGATTGAATTTAGGATTTGTGATATGTCATTGACAGTCGATGAAACCATTTGCATTGTCGCCATAATTCAGGCAATTGTAGCGAAATTGTACAAGTTAAACATGAACAATACCAGTTTTAATGTGTATCGATTGGCTTTAATTAAGGAAAATAAATTTCGAGCTGCACGCTACGGAATTGAGAATAACATGATTGATTTTGGTTTACAAAAAGAAGTGGAAACTAAAATGCTAATTTTGGAATTACTAGATTTTATAGATGATGTGGTGGATGAATTAGGCAGTCGCGACGATATAAATCGCGTTCATGAAATTCTGAAATACGGAACCGGTGCTGATAAACAATTAGCTGTTTTTCACCAAACAGGTAGTCTGTCGAGCGTGGTCGACTTTATAACAAGTGAATTTACCAAGGGATTATAAAATATAAAGTACCTTTGCTTATTATTTTTTAGAACTACGATTATGTTAAATAAAATTATAAAAATTGCACTTTTAGATATGTACAACGGAGAACCCAATCAGGGAATGCGCTGTATTATTGATGTGGTGAGTAGATTTAGTCCTGTAGTCACTTTTGAAATATTTGATGTTCGAGGAAAATGTAAATTACCTGATATCAGCAAATTCGACATTTATATTTCTACTGGAGGCCCAGGAAATCCATTGATAGGAGATGGGAATTGGGATACCAAATACTATGAATTCATTGATTGTTTAGCAAAGTGGAATAACCAAAACACAATAAAAAAGCATGTGCTGTTTATTTGTCATTCGTTCCAAATGGCTTGCTTGCATTTTGGATTAGCGACAGTAACAAAAAGAAACGATACCTCTTTTGGAGTAATGACTATCCATAAAACAAAAGAAGGCATCACCGATCCTTTATTTGAAGGTTTGGCTGATCCGTTTTATGCAATTGATTCTAGAGATTATCAAGTGGTACAGCCAAAACTCAGTATTTTCGCTAAAAAAGGAGCTAAAATTATCTCTTTGGAGAAAATTAGAGATCATGTGCAATACGAACGCGCAATTATGGCAGTTCGGTTTACTGATTATTTTGTAGGTACGCAATTTCATCCTGAAGCAGATCCTATAAGCTTTGTTGCGCACATGAGAAATAAAGATGCGAAGGAGAAAATCAAGAATATGAAAGGAAAAAAGAAGTTTCGCAACATGTTAGAGGATTTAATGGACGATGATAAAATTTACAGAACCAATGAAACCTTGATTCCAAATTTCCTTCGGATAGCGATAAATGACTTGATGAAAACAAAAAAAATGCTTTCTAATTAATACCATCTATTTCAAATGATTGCAAAATATCGGGAGTTGTTTACTACTCAATTTACAGACAAAAAATATCAAGACTTTAAAGATGATATTGCTTCCGATTTCAATTATCTACCTACATTCCGTTTGGGAGAAACCCCTTTTTTTATTTCGAAGGACCTAAAAAATCAATTGCTTGAGGGCTGTAATGAAGTTATAGCTTTTATTCAAAAGAACGAATTTAAATCACTTACAGAAAAGTCTTTAGAACTCAATCATAACGTACCTAATGAAGATGAGCACACTACTTTTTTAGCCATCGATTTTGGTATTTGCGAAGAAGACGGCGCGGTTATCCCAAAACTAATCGAAGTGCAAGGATTTCCATCTTTATACAATTATCAAGTCAATTTGTATGAGAAATTTAAAAATCAGTATCCCTTTCTCAAAGAGTTAACTCCTTTCATAACGGATGTTGATCCACAAGAGTATATGTCTATTTTAGAGGACGCAATTTGCAACAATCATCCCAAAGAAAATGTCATTCTGCTTGAAATAGAACCTGAAAAACAAAATACCAAAATTGACTTTTATTATTGTCAAAGGGATATCGGTATTCCAATCGTATGTGTTACAGAATTGATAAAAAAAGGCAAACAACTGTATTACAAAAATGAAAACGGTGATGAGATTTTGATAAAACGAATCTATAATCGGGTTATTTTTGATGAATTGGATTTGCGAACAGATTTAAAACTTGATTTCAATTTCTCCGATGATCTTGATGTCGAATGGGCCGGTCACCCCAATTGGTTTTTCAGAATCAGTAAATTTATATTGCCCTTTTTAAAAGGAAAATATTTTATTGAAACCACACTCTTAAGTGAGCTAAAGGAAATTCCTGAGGATTTAGAAAATTATGTTTTAAAGCCCTTATTCTCCTTTTCAGGAACAGGCGTTATTTTCCATGTTACTCAAGCGGATATCGGAGCAGTAATAGAAAAAGAACTTTATATATTGCAAAAAAAGGTACACTACCTTCCTATTGTGCAATCGCCTGACGGCAAAGTAAAAGCAGAAGTACGCGTCCTTTGCGTTTGGAAGAAAGAGGATAAATCCCCTACTCTACTTTGTAACCTTGTAAGATTGAGCCGTGGTGAAATGATAGGCGTAAAGTTCAATAAAGATAAAGATTGGGTTGGTGGTACTTTGGGTTTATTTGAAAGATAACTATTTTCCACATTAGGGTCTTACCTTTTTTACGAAACAAACTGAAATTTTATTTGTTTTTTTATCGCATTATCCCGTTTGTTGATCTTAATTCACAAAAAAATATTTGAACATCAATACACTACATTTTTTTTGGTGTAAATGTCATTTTAACGCATTGAAAGACTTTTTATCGAATTTTTTTCTATTTTTTATAAATAATAACTTGTTAATAAAGCATTAAATTAACTTTAATAGCGATTTTTCTTCCTTTTTTTATTTCCTAAATATATCTTTTTAGTCGATATCATCCATTTCATTGATACTTTAATGAATTTTTTTGTCTGATTTCCTTAATAATTTGAAAAATATGGAATTATTCAATATTTTAACATAAAAAAAATCAACCTGTTTTTTTTTTCTTTATTATTGTATAGTTATACTAAATTTTGAATAATCATTAATTTTAATAAGTAGCAAATGAATAGAAGAGAAGCACTTAAAAGCGTTGCCTTTTTAATGGGAAGCGCAATCTCCGCAACTACAATGGGAGTTTTATTTGAAAGTTTTACTTTGCCCGAAAAAGAGAAAAACCAAGTGTCTTTTTCTGCTACGGATGAAGAAATTTTGGATGAATTCGCCGATATCATTATACCGACTACAGCCTCTTCACCAGGAGCTAAAGCTGCAGGATTGGGTGCTTTTATTCCAATAATGATTAAAGATTGTTATCCTGCAAAATTACAAGAAATTTTTGCATCAGGATTAAAAGCAATGCAATATCAATGTTCAAAAGATTTTGGTAAGGATTTCTTGTCAATGTCTGTTGAAGAACGTCAAAAATTGATGACTTCCTTGCGTGATGAGGCAATTGCCAGCAACAGAGCTCCTTCTTTCTTTTTATTAGCTAGAGACTTAACGCTTTTAGGGTATTATTCATCAGAAATAGGATGTACACAAGCGCGTGAATATTTACCTGTTCCCGGACATTATGATGGAAATGCTACTTATGTACCAGGTCAAAAAGCATGGGCAACCAATTAATTGGCAGCGATTATCTTAAACTATTTTAATAAATAAAAAATACTACTCGTGAATATAAATACCAATTTAAAAGCGGAAAATACATACGATGCAATTGTTGTAGGATCAGGAATTAGTGGCGGTTGGGCTGCAAAAGAACTTACTGAAAAAGGATTAAAAGTTCTGATGCTAGAACGCGGAATGAACATTGAACACATTACAGATTATGAATCTGCCATGAAAGCCCCTTGGGAATTTGAGCATGCAGGTAAACTCACAGAAGAACAAAAAAGAACACATCCAGTACAAACGAGAGATTACCCTTATAATGAAGCTACCGAAAAATGGTGGGTAAATGATTTAGAATGTCCGTACACGGAAGACAAACGTTTTGACTGGTACAGAGGATTTCATGTAGGTGGAAAATCATTGATGTGGGGTCGTCAAAGTTACCGTTTTAGTGACCATAACTTTGAAGATAATGCTAAAGATGGTCATGGTAATGATTGGCCTATTCGATATAAAGATATTACAAAATGGTACGATTATGTAGAGAAATTTGCAGGAATCAGTGGGCAAGCCGAAAACTGGCCTCTTCTGCCAGATGGAAAATTTTTACCACCAATGGATCTAAACTGTGTAGAAAAATCAGTTAAAGAAAGACTTGAAAAACATTATAATAAAACTCGAATTCTTACTATTGGACGTACCGCTAATTTAACGGTACCTCATAAAGGACGCGGTAGTTGTCAATATAGAAATTTGTGTAGCCGTGGTTGTCCGTTTGGAGCTTATTTTAGTACACAATCATCAACATTGCCTGCTGCTATGGCAACCAATAGATTGACCGTAAGACCCTACTCTATTGTAAATCATATCATTTATGACAAAGACACCAAAAAAGCAAAAGGCGTAATGGTTATTGATGCAGAAACAAATGAGACCATGGAGTTTTATGCCAAAATTGTTTTTGTGAATGCTTCTACTTTAGGTTCTACTTTCTTATTATTGAATTCAACTTCAGAGGCACATCCAAATGGAATGGGTAATGCCAGTGGACAATTAGGACATAATTTAATGGATCATCATTTCCGTTGTGGTGCTGAAGGAAGTGCTGAAGGTTTTGAAGATAAATATACCTACGGAAGAAGAGCCAACGGAATTTACATTCCACGATACCAGAATGTAGGAAATGATAAACGTGATTATTTAAGAGGTTTTGGCTATCAAGGTGGTGCCAGCAGAGGATCATGGCATAAAGAAGTTGCCGAATTAGCTTTTGGTGAAAACTTTAAAGCTACCATGTCATTGCCTGCTGATTCCTGGAGCATGGGATTGGGTGGTTTTGGAGAAATGTTACCTTATTACGAGAACAAAGTATATATCGACCATACTAAAAAAGACAAATGGGGACAACCTGTTTTAGCCATTGACTGCGAATACAAAGAGAATGAAGCTAAAATGCGAGAGGACATGATGAATGATGCAGCTGAGATGTTGGAAGCTTCTGGAATCAAAAATGTTAGAACGTATGATAACGACTGTTATCCAGGTATGGCTATTCACGAAATGGGTACAGCCAGAATGGGTAACGATCCTAAAGATTCTGTTTTAAATAAGTGGAATCAATTACATGAAGTGAGTAATGTATTTGTCACTGATGGTGCTTGTATGCCTTCTATCGCATGTCAAAATCCATCATTAACATTCATGGCTTTAACAGCACGTGCTTGTGATTACGCGGTAAAAGAATTAAAAAAAGGAAATATTTAGGTTCATCATGAAGAGAAAATTAAGAATGGGAATGGTTGGCGGTGGCCAAGATGCTTTTATAGGAGCAATTCATCGCTTAGCCGCGAATATGGATGGACTTATAGAATTAAGTTGTGGTGCATTAAGCATCAGACCCGAAACTGCTCTCGCATCTGGAAAGGCTTTATTTCTTCCGGACTCAAGAATATATTTGACCTTTGAAGAAATGATCAAAGCGGAGGCGGCTTTACCTGCTGATGAAAGAATCGATTTTGTCACCATTGTTACACCAAATTTCGCACATTTTGCACCTGCAATGATGGCTTTGGAGCATGGTTTTAATGTAGTAATTGAAAAACCAATGACTTTTTCATTGGAAGAAGCAAAACTATTGAAACAAAAAGTAGAAGAAACAGGACTAATACTTTGCTTAACACATACCTACTCTGGTTATCCAATGGTAAAACAAGCAAAAGCTATGGTGCGAGAGGGAAAACTGGGTAAGATTAGAAAAGTTTTAGTTGAATATCCTCAAGGATGGCTGAGTACACTTTCTGAAAAAGAAGGAAACACACAAGCGGCTTGGAGAACGGATCCAAAAAAATCCGGTAAAAGCTCTGTTATGGGCGATATTGGAACTCATGCCTCACATTTAGCTGAATATATTACCGGTGCAAAAATCACCAATGTTTGTGCAGAATTAAATACATTAGTCGAAGGACGCATAATGGATGATGATGGAGCAGTCTTGTTGAAATTTGATAATGGCGCCAAAGGTGTTTTAACAGCATCACAAGTTGCTGCCGGTGAAGAAAATGCTTTAAAAATAAGAGTTTATGGTGAAAAAGGTGGAATAGAATGGTTTCAGCATGACCCTAATACTTTAACCGTAAGATGGCTAGATGAACCAACACAAGTTTTAAGAGCCGGATCTAATTATAGCAATTTATCATCTTTTGCAACTCATAATTGCCGTACTCCGGGCGGACATCCTGAAGGATACTTAGAAGCATTTGCTAATATTTATCGCAACTTTGCTTTAACGCTGGGCTGCAAATTAGATGGTACCGAACCAACTCCTGAAATGCTAGACTTTCCTTCTGTCGAAGATGGATTAAGAGGAATGGCGTTTATAGATAATGTAGTAGCATCATCACAATCAGATAAAAAATGGATTCCTTACGTTTTATAATAAATAAGGAATTCCTAAAAGTTTTAGACAAATTATAATATGACAACAATACAAGGTCCTGCAGTATTTTTAGCACAATTTATCAGTGATGAAGCTCCTTTTAATTCTTTAGATGGAATTTGTAAGTGGGCAGCTGATTTGGGTTTTAAAGGGATCCAAATGCCAACATTAGATACTCGATTTATTGATCTGAAAATGGCAGCAGAAAGTAAAACCTATGCTGAAGAACTTAAAGGTACAATTGCTTCTTACGGATTAGAAATAACAGAATTATCCACTCATTTACAAGGTCAGTTAGTGGCTGTTCATCCTGCTTATGATGATTTTTTTGATGCTTTTGCACCAAAAAATGTTCATGGAGAACCAAAAGCAAGACAAGAATGGGCCGTTCAGCAATTGAAATATGCTGCAAAAGCATCTCAAAATTTAGGATTGAATGCACATGCAACATTTAGTGGTTCTTTGCTTTGGCAATATTTTCACCCTTGGCCACAAAGACCCCCAGGTCTAGTAGAAGATGGATTTGCGGAATTGGCTAAACGCTGGCTACCCATTTTAAATGAGTTTGATCAAAATGGGGTTGATCTTTGCTATGAAATTCATCCAGGAGAAGATTTATTTGATGGTGAAACGTATGAAATGTTTTTGAAAGCGGTCAATAACCATTCTAGAGCTTGTTTATTATATGATCCCTCACATTTTGTATTACAGCAACTGGATTACATTCAATATATCGATTTTTACCATGAAAAAATCAAAGCGTTTCACGTAAAAGATGCCGAGTTTAATCCTACCGGAAAGCAAGGAACTTTTGGAGGATATCAAAGTTGGGTAAACCGTGCTGGACGCTATCGTTCCCCGGGAGATGGTCAAATTGATTTTAAAACCATTTTTAGCAAATTGGCACAATATGATTTCAAAGGTTGGGCTGTTATGGAATGGGAATGTTGCATTAAAAACCAAGAAGATGGTGCGCGTGAAGGAGCCGAATTTATAAAAAATCATATTATAAAAGTTACTGACAAAGCATTTGATGATTTTGCAGCGGTGGAAACAAATAAGGCTTTTAATAGAAAAAACTTAGGACTATAAAACTTAAATTGTAATGAAAATGAAATTAAAATATTTGCTTTTTGGGGTTGCTTTAATTGGTTTAACCTCATTTTCTGATGATAATTTAGACATAAAATATACTACTACCAGTAAAATAACTAATACTGTTTTTCAAGCATCAGATGGTGAAAAACTTATTGCTAAATCGGATTGTATTGGATGCCATAAATTGGACAAAAAACTGATAGGTCCCTCCTATTTAGAAATCGCTAAAAAATATCCTCAAACTGATAAAAATGTTGCCTATCTAACTGGTAAAATTATAAAAGGGGGTTCTGGAGTTTGGGGTGCTATACCCATGTCAGCGCATGCGTCATTAAAAAAGGATGATGCAAAATCAATGGCAATCTATATTTTATCCCTAAAAAAATAATTTCAATACTGTATTCAAACAAATAATACTTTTTAAGCTATTGAAGAACAGCTCTTTTATTACTATTAACTAACCGTATTAAAATAAATGAAAGAAAAAAAAGACGAAAATAAAATCATAAATAACCGTCGTGATTTTATAAAGACCACTGCAATAGCAGCTGCTGCTTTTATGATTGTTCCTCGCCATGTTTTAGGTAGAGGATTTGTTGCACCAAGTGATCGTTTATCAATAGCAAGTATTGGCATTGGTGGAAAAGGAAAATCTGATATTGCGATGTTTGCTAAAAGTGGAAAAGCTGATATTTCCTTTTTATGTGATGTTGATACCAGAAGAGCTGCTGCAAGTGTAAATGCATTCCCAAAAGCTAAATTTTATACCGATTGGCGTGAGATGTTAGACAAAGAGCATAAAAATTTCGATGCCGTTTCTGTTTCAACACCTGATCATAATCATGCCATTCAAGCGCTTGCTGCAATGCAATTAGGCAAACATGTTTATGTTCAAAAGCCTATGGCACATGATATTTATGAAGCTCGTATTTTGACAGAAGCGGCAAAAAAATATAAAGTGGTAACCCAAATGGGAAATCAAGGTGCCTCAAATGATGGTACCAGAATTATGAAAGAATGGTATGAAGCGGGTTTAATTGGAGATGTTCACACGATTCATGCTTGGACAGATCGTCCTGTTTGGCCACAAGGTATTCCTTGGTCTGCTAATAAAGCTGATATTCCAAAAGAATTAGATTGGGATTTATGGTTAGGAACTGCTCCTTATAAAGACTATGTAAACAAATTAGTCCCTTTCAACTGGCGCGGTTGGTGGGATTATGGCACTGGCGCATTAGGAGATATGGGATGCCATTTATTGGAAGCTCCATTTAGTGTATTGAACTTAAAATATGCTAAAGACGTTCAATGTAGCGTAGGTTCTGTTTACGTAGACGAATTTCAAAGAGGCTATTTCCCTGAGAGTTGTCCGCCTTCAAGTCACGTCACCTTAACTTTTCCAAAAACAGAAAAAACAAACGGTGATATAGCAGTACACTGGATGGATGGAGGAATTCAACCTGAAAGACCGTCTGAATTAGGTCCCAATGAAATTTTTGGAGATGGTGGAAATGGAACCTTGTTCACTGGAACTAAAGGAAAAATGATGTGTGACACCTATGGTTTAAATCCTCGTTTGCTTCCTCTTAGCAAAAATGAAAATTTAAATATAGCTCAAAAGTACGCGCGGGTTAGCGATGGCTCTGAAGGCCACTATAAACAATGGGTTGAAGCTGCAATCGCTGGTTACGGAAAAAAAGAGTTGAGTTCTCCTTTTGAAATTGCTGGACCTTTAACTGAAGCTTTGTTAATAGCAAATTTAGCAATTAGAGGATATGATTTAAAAATAGATGAGCTTGGGGAAGATGTTTACCCTGGACGTTCTGCAAAACTGTTATGGAATAATGACGCGATGAGAATTACAAACTTTGATGAAGTAAATCAATTTGTGAAACGTGACTATCGTCAAGGTTGGAAAGCTTTAACTTTATAAGCAAGATTAATTATTAATTCAAAAATAAAAAAATGATTAAAAATATTTGTACAACATTACTAGTTATGATATTGATTCAAACTGCAAATGCACAACAAGCACCCGTACCAAAAGGATTTAAATCAATATTTGATGGACAATCAACAACGGGTTGGCACACTTATGGAAAAAAAACAGCTGGTTCTGGTTGGAAAGTGGAAGATGGTGTCTTGCATTTTGATCCTACTGCTGCCCAAAATGGACAAGGAGGCGATCTTGTAACTGACCTAGAATACGAGAATTTTCATTTGAAATTAGAATGGAAAGTTGCAGCAAATGCCAATAGTGGTATTATTTTTTATGTGAATGAGGATTTGACAAAATTCAAGAATACTTATGAAACCGGTCTTGAAATGCAAGTTTTAGACAATAATGGTCATCCAGATGCTAAAATTGAAAAACATAGAGCTGGTGATTTGTATGATTTAATAAAATCTTCCTCTGAACCGGTAAAACCAGTTGGAGAATGGAATTCTGTTGATATTGTATGTAAATTCGGGAAATTAACGATGTTAATGAATGGTGTAAAGGTAATTGAAACAACACTTTGGGATGCTAATTTTAAAACTATAGTTGCTGGAAGTAAATTCGCTACTTGGCCAGGTTTTGCAGCATTCAAAAAAGGTAAAATTGCACTACAAGATCATGGAGACAACGTATGGTTTAGAAATATTATGATAAAAGAATGGAATACAATGAAAATTACAACTGGATGTGAAGCCGGAATGTAATTGCTATTTGAAAATAAAAAACAACTAAAACCAAAAAATAACCAACCAACAAACCAATGAATAGTACTATCCGAATTAAATTATCCATAATGATGTTCCTTGAATTTTTTATCTGGGGCGCATGGTTTGTAACTCTTGGAACTTTTCTAGGGAATAATTTAAAAGCTTCCGGTTCAGAAACTGCTGCCGTTTTTTCGACACAGTCTTGGGGTGCAATCATTGCTCCTTTCATTATAGGATTAATAGCTGACCGATATTTTAATGCGGAGAAAATATTAGGAATTCTACATCTTATTGGTGCATTTTTAATGTATCAAATGTATCAGTCCGAAGAGGTTGGAATGTTCTATACCTACGTTTTAAGTTATATGGTTTTATATATGCCAACATTAGCATTAGTAAATTCAGTTTCTTTTAATCAAATGAAAGATCCGGAGAAAGAGTTTGCAAATATTAGAGTTTGGGGAACTATTGGATGGATTATTGCCGGTTTATCAATCAGTTATTTCTTTCATTGGGATTCTGCGGAAGGAATAAGTTCAGGTTTACTCAAAAATACTTTTTTACTAGCTGGTATTGCTGCCTTTGTATTAGGTCTTTTTAGTTTTTCTTTACCAAAAACACCACCAAAAGTGAGCGATGAGAAAATTAAAATTGGAGATATCATAGGACTAGATGCATTAAAATTGTTGAAAGACAAGAACTTCGCTATCTTTTTTGTTTCATCTATTCTAATTTGCATTCCACTTGCTTTTTATTATCAGAATGCTAATCTTTTTTTAACAGAAGCTGGAGTTGAAAATCCAACCGGAAAAATGGCTATTGGTCAAATATCGGAAGCCTTATTTTTGTTATTGATTCCTGTATTCTTTACCCGTTTTGGTTTCAAAAAAACAATTTTGATTGGGATGTTAGCATGGGCCATTCGCTACGTTTTATTTGCTTATGGAAATGGAACTGATTTAAGCTTCATGCTGATTTTAGGTATTGCATTACACGGTATTTGTTATGATTTCTTTTTTGTTTCGGGGCAAATTTATACTAATTCAAAAGCAGGAGAGAAATACAAAAGCGCGGCTCAGGGCTTAATCACTTTAGCCACTTATGGAGTTGGAATGCTGATAGGTTTTGCAGTAGCAGGTTGGATTACGGACAATTACAAAATGGCTGACGGTGCTGTGAATTGGCAAATGGTTTGGATCATTCCTGCCGGTATTGCTATCGTTGTGTTTGTACTTTTTGCACTTTTATTCCATGAAAAAAATAAAGTAGAAGAAATTTCTTCTACTGTATAAAAAATTAAAAAATGAGTACAAACGTAAATAGGAGATCCGCCATAAAAGGAATATTAGCCGGAACAGCGGTTATGGGAATTACACTTGGATTTTCTGCTTTGGCTATGCCAAAAAACGAAATAGAAACACAATTAGGTACATTGAAAGGAAATATTAATCATTCTGTTTCTCGCTGGTGTTTTGATAGTCTTGATTTAGATACACTTTGCATCGAGGCTAAAAAAATTGGAATTACCGGTATTGATTTAGTTGGTCCTGCTTCTTGGCCCACATTGAAGAAATATGACTTAGTTTCAACAATGTGTAATGGCGCTGAGATTAATTTAGTAGATGGTTTTAATGACTTAAAATTTCACGAAACACTATTAAAAAACTATACTGAAATGATTCCGCTTGTGGCAAAAGCGGGTTATAAAAATCTAATTTGCTTTAGCGGAAGCCGAAGAGGAAAAACTGATGAGGAAGGTTGGAATAATTGCGTTGTTGGTTTACAAAAATTAATTCCATTGGCAGAAAAGCATAATGTAATTTTAGTAATGGAACTTTTAAACAGCAAAATAGATCATAAAGATTATCAATGTGACCGAACATCATGGGGAGTAGCATTAGCAAAACGTCTAAATTCCGAGAATTTTAAATTACTTTATGATATTTATCACATGCAAATTGATGAAGGGGATGTGATTAGAAATATAAGAGACAATCACCAATATATTGCGCATTATCATACGGCTGGTGTTCCTGGACGTAATGAAATTGACGATACACAAGAATTAAATTATACCGCCATTATGAAAGCAATTGCAAAAACCGGTTTTAAAGGTTTTGTAGGACAAGAATTTATTCCTAAGAATCCAGACAAACTAGCTTCATTGAAACAGGCCATTGCAATTTGTGATATTTAACTAATCTAAAAAATAACCCATGATAAAAAGAAGAGAATTTTTAATAAACACTGGTTTAGCATTAGGCGCATTATCCATTGCACCTTCATTCGCTTTTGAATCAAAAAAGAAAGCTATCGGAATTCAGTTGTGGACACTTCGTGATACTTTGCCAAAAGATGTCAAAGGAGTTTTGGCTCAAGTAGGAAAAGCTGGGTTTTGTGAAGTAGAAACTTTTGGTTACTCAGCCGACAAAGGTTTTTTTGGAACCTCTATTCGTGATTTTAAAATGATATTGGATGATAATGATTTAAAAGCTACGAGTAATCATTTCGATTTTAATTCAATGATAAAAGATGGTTCTACGGATTTAGTTCAGAATTACATAGAAACAGCCAATTTATTGGGTAGCGAGTACGTTACAGTGCCTTATATAGTTTCAGAATTGAGAGGAACTACCGGTGATGCTTATAAAAAATTAGCTTTACAAATTAATAAAGTGGGTGAACTTTGTAAAGCTGGAGGTTTAAAATTAGCGTATCACAATCATGATTTTGAATTTACTAAATTTGGTTCAACCAATGGCTATGAGATTTTGTTAAATGAAACGGATAAAAATTTAGTTGATTTTGAATTGGATTTGTACTGGGTAGTTCGTTCCGGAAATGATCCATTACAATTATTCAAAAAATATCCGGGCCGTTTTACAATGTGGCACGTAAAAGATATGGATAAAGTAAATCCAGATTGGAATGCAGAAATAGGAACTGGAACAATTGATTTTAAATCAATTTTTGCACAAGCAAAATTATCCGGAATGGAGCGATTCTTTTTGGAACATGAATCAAATTACAAACCCAATCCAATAGAATCTGCTGCAACAAGTTTTAATTACATTAAAAAGAATTTGATCTAAAATTTTTATCAAAATAGTATAAAAAAGGGATACTCTACGTGTCCCTTTTTTACAGTATTTTTCACCTTACTCTGTAATATTAAAACTGGCTACATAAAAGTTTTTATCTATTTCCAGTATTGAATTTTCAGTATTTACTGGAACATTTTTCCATTCTGTCTCTGGTTGAAGTAATTCTTCTTTTCCATTCAACGTTATTTTAACAGGCATATTAAATCCAGCCACGCAATTCGTCCATCGATATCCCAGCTGATTGTCTTTGAAAAAATATTCTAATGTTGGAATTCTCGTATCTCTTAAATACTGATTAAAAACGCTAGATAAATTGATTCCGATTTGCTGACTTAAATAATCCTCAATCTGTTTTGTGGTTACCGTTTGATGATAAAAAGTACTGTTCAAACCTCTCAATATTCCTCTCCATTTTTCATCATTATTTACTAATTGGCGCAAAGTATGCAGCATATTTGCCCCTTTAGAATACATATCGCCTGAACCTTCATTATTTACATCGTATTTCCCAATGATAGGTTTGTCATTCTCAATGTTTTTTCTGGTTCCTCTCACGTACTCGAATCCAGCTTCTTTCCCATAGTAATATTCTACAAAAAGACTTTCAGAATAGTTGGTGAAACTCTCATGAATCCACATATCAGCAATATCTTTATACGTAATATTATTAGCAAACCATTCATGACCCGATTCATGAATAATGATAAAATCAAATTTTAATCCCCAACCCGTTCCACTCAAATCGCGTCCTAAATAGCCATTTTGAAATTTATTCCCGTAAGTCACTGAACTTTGATGTTCCATTCCTAAATACGGAGCTTCGACTAACTTAAAACTGTCTTCATAAAATGGATATGGTCCAAACCAGTGCTCAAAGGCTTTCAACATTTTTGGAACATCCTGAAATTGTTTTTTGGCTTTCGCCAAATTGTCTCGTAGAACGTAATATGTACAATCTAAATCGCCTTTTTCTCCTTTATACTTTTCCGAAAATGAAACGTAATCCCCAACATTTATATTTACTCCATAATTATTGATGGGATTGGAAACATACCAATTGTAGGTTTTGGTACCGTCCTTTAATTGCTTAACACTTAACAAACGTCCATTCGATACATTTGTCAAGTTTTTTGGAATATTTACACTAATCAACATATTTTCCACTTCGTCATACATGTGATCTTTGTTCGGCCACCAAACACTAGCACCCAATCCTTGGCAGGAAGATGCTATAAAAGGATTACCATTGCTATCTTTTTTCCAAGTGATCCCTCCGTCCCAAGGCGGATTAACAGCAACTTTTGGTTTTCCACCGTAAAAAACTATCAGATCTTTTACAGCATCTTTTACTTGAGGAGCAATTAATTCTACAAAAAAAGCATTTCCATCTCTTCTAAATTTTAAAGATTTACCATCTTGAATAACTTTATAAATTTGCATTGGACTTTGCAAATCAATTTGCATCGTCCTATATTCTTGAACAACTTGATATTTTATTGTATTGGAACCTGAAATAGTGCTATCTGCAGGATTTACCTTTATGTCAAGATGGTAGTTTTTCACGTCCCACCATGCTCTTTCTTTGGTGATACTGCCACGCAAAGTATCTTGTTTGGTAAATATTTCCCCTTTATTTTCCAAAAGTCCTTGCGCTTTTACTCCATTAAAAATAGCGAAAGAGATAAAAATGAGACAGAATTGTTTTTTCATAGTGAATGTACTTTGGACAAAAATAAACTTTAAAATTTTAGAAAGATAATTCCTGAAATTATTTTCCAGGATAGATTTGAACATATTCTTGCAACAGCTTATTCTGCTTTCCTCTAATTTCCATGATTACTTTGTTGTTTTCAAAATCAAACTTCAACAACCCAAAATTAATATCTTTGATTACTTCGCCTTTCACATACGGATTTTCTTCACCTGAAAAAGAAGCGTAGGTGTGCGTCAATCCACTAGATGTAAAATCAACTAAAGGATAAGATAATCCAGTAACATTTTTAGAAGAAAAAGTTGCGATATGACGATCTCCAGAGATTATAAAAGTACCCTTAGCTTTCGTTGAAACAATCAATTGCTCTAATTTTGCTACCTCATGAGGGAAATTCCCCCAAGCTTCAAAACCATGTTTATCGGAAAGAAATTGAATACTGCTGACGAGTACATTAAATTGTGCATCGGAAGTTTGAAGTTCTTTTTCCAACCAATTCCATTGTGCATTTCCTAACACCGTTCCCTCACCATATTTATTGGGTTGGAAACGTTTTTTGGAATCGGTGGCTTTCGTTAGTTTTGTTCTGAAAAAACGAGAGTCTAAGACTATTATTTTAACTTTATGTCCATTTATAGCAATGGTTTTCGAGGTGTAAACGCCATCTCTTTTTCGTAAAGAATCAGTTTTTGAAGTGTCTAAAAAATCCAACAAAAGCTGTTGACTTTCTCTTTTAAAAGGATATTCTTCTCCGCCGTCATTTGCTCCAAAATCATGATCATCCCACGTTCCCATTACGATTTTATTTTTTATAAACTGAAGATAATCAGTATCCTGTTTCTGAATTTCATAATTTTTTTTAAGAAACTCCATATCCTCAGTGTCTGAATAGACATTATCACCTCCCCAAATCCAAACCGAAGGATGATTTTTATCTATCGCTGGCCATAGTTCATTTTTAATTTTTTGATTGTCACAAGAACCAAAAGCAATTGTAAAGTATTCATTCTGAATTGGTGTTTGAAGTTTAATTGGAGTATCAATTGATGATTTGCAGCTAATAAATCCTAAAAAACTAAAAATGAGAACTATTTTTTTCATAAGGGATTGAGATAGAAACTTTTATTGAAGCACAAAAATTTTTAACGAAGGTATAAAATCGGACCTAATTATAGATTAATAAAACTTTAAAAAAAAAGCGACTATCTATTAAAAAAGTCGCTTTTTTGATCGTTCATCAATGTCATTTAATGTAAGTTAGTTACCTTACTTTGTTCTACTACAGCAGTAAAATCATTGGCTAAACGGGTACCGTAATCCTCCAACAATTCTAAAACTCTTTCCTGTTTATCTGATTTTACGATAAGGCCCGCATGATAGTCTAAAGGTACTTTAAAGCAAACTTCTGGATCTGAAAATGACGATAAATTAGGATGTTGAAATTTAGATAAGGTAAGGACAATCCCTGCATATCCCTTTTTTACTTTGGGTAAAATGTATTTAGTTTCTTTGACCAATCCATTTTCAATTGCCGCCCATTCTTTCCATAAATTAATATTTGATGCCTCTGCAACCATTTCGGCTAAATGCGCTCCTCCTACTCTTGAGGATGTTTCCAAAAAGTAAATCTGACCATCATCAATGCTTTTTATAAACTCCGTATGAGCAGCGCCATGTTTCAAGCCAAAGCCTTTCATCACTTGCTCATTTAGTTTTTTTATCGCTTTGTCATCATCAGAATTGTATTTGATATTTGCGGAACGAAAAACACCACCACCTTGCGAAATTTCCATTGGTGTAGCTAAATATCTAGAAGTTAAACTAAAGATTATTTTACGATCTGAAATCAAACTATCACAATGATACACATCACCAGGCTTGAACTGCTCTAATAAATATTTAAATCTATTATTTCCCATTTCATTTATATGAATCCACAAACTCTCTTTATCATATACTTTTATAATCCCTGACGCCGAAGCTTCAGAGCGTGGTTTCAGAACCCATGGAGCTGGAATTGTATCTGCAAAAGTATTGATGTCATGGTCATTAAATAACGAACAAAAAGCCGGAATAGGAATTCCACAACTTTTGGCTCTCATTCGCATTGCCAGTTTGTCTCTAAAATAACGCCCCGTAGTTTGTCCCATCCCGTCAATGCGAAGATTTTCTCTCAGATAGGTTGCTTTTTCAACATCATAATCGTCTAGAGCAACAATAGCATCAATTTTAGTGGACTTCAAGAAATTACCAACGCCTAATAACAAATGCTCTAAATTCCAATCTACATCTTGTCCTTCCATATAGAAAATCTCATCAATGTACTCATGTGGCCAGGGCTTATCCCTTAGTTTTTCGCTTGTTACTAAATAAACTTTGTTGCCCAATTTTTTTAAATGAATCAAAAAATCGGCACCTTTGAAATAATTTGAAATACAAAGAACCGTTTTAGAATTTTCCATACATTATAAATTTTCTATGAATTTAGTTAATAAATGAACACCAAAGGCTGTAGCATGTTTGCTTTTTGCAAACTCATCGTCGCCAAATGCTACACCTGCAACATCAAGATGTGCCCAAGCTTTGTGCTCTTGTGTAAAATATTCTAAGAATTTGGCAGCACTTATGGCTCCTGCTACGGCTTTTCCACTAAAATTCTTAACATCGGCAATATCACTTTCTATGTCTGATTTATAGACATCCCAAAGTGGCAAGGGCCACAAACGTTCTCCAATTGCGTCTCCATTCTCCTGTAGTTTTTTAGCCATTTTTTCGTTATTGGTAAACAAGGCTCCACATTCAAAGCCAAGTGTAGCGACGCTACTTCCTGTAAGTGTGGCAATATCTACAATATATTCTGGTTTGAAATTTTTAATTAAATACGACAATCCATCTGCTAAAACGAGTCGGCCTTCTGCATCTGTATCAATTATCTCTATTGAATGACCGCTGTAACTATGAATCACATCGCTAGGCAAAAATGACTTGGCATCTACTGCATTTTCTGCGCAGGGAACAATTGCTGTTACTTTCACTGGTAATTGTAAATCTGCAATCAATTGCATTGCTCCAAGAACAGCGCCACCTCCAGCCATATCGCACTTCATGTGAAGCATTCCCGCCGTTTTTATATTTAGTCCTCCTGTGTCAAAGGTTATACCTTTACCTACCAAACCAATGTGTTTTAAGGATTTTACTTTTTGTTTTGGAGTATAATTCATAATGATAAATTGAGGTTCGTTCTCGCTTCCTTTTCCAACTGCTAAAAAAGCCCCAAGACCAGCAATTTTTGAAGCATCATAACCCAAAACTTCAACATCAAATCCATATTTCTCCCCTGTTTCTTTTGCCCAGTTGGCTAAATATTTTGGGTTAACCGTATTTGGTGGTAAGTCTACTAAATGATAAGTAGCTAATTGTGCTTTTGCAATTTTAATTCCTTTTTTGGCTGCAGCCAAAAAATCCTTCTCAGAGAACAAGTTTAGATTAAAATCTGTTTCTAAAAAAGGATGAGTTGTCTTATCCGTTTTAAAATGGCCTAAATCGTAGGTTCCTAAAAGTAAACCTGAAACTATTGCTTCTACTTGATCTTCAGTAAATTGATCTAGTAAAACTAAAGCGATATCCGAACTAAAATGCTCTTTTTGTTTCGCTGAAATGCGTCGAAAAACAGTTTTTAAGGATTTATAATCAATCGTTTTTCCCAAACCTACAAATACGTAGGTATTGTTGTTTTTTTCGGCTACATAATGTGTGTCCTTTTTTCCAAAAAAAACTGCAGAAGGAATTTCTAAGGAATTGAATGTGATAGGAACTATACTTTTTGCATAAGTCTCAAAAACGGGAATTATAATTGTTCCTGAAAAATTATCTAAGTTTTTAATGGTATTTATTTTCATGATTTCGATTTTTAGTTATTTAGAAAACTCAATATGTAGTTATTTATTTCTCTTTTTTGCTTTCTACTGCCGTTATCATTCATATCATTATGAATGGTATTGTTAAGTTTAATTATAGTCATCTCAAATTTTTGTTGTTCTTCAATGGTTGGTAAAACCCCTTCATCAGCAGGTTGATCCGTAGACCGTAGCGAATAAATTTTCGGATGCATTGTTCTCGGTATTTTCATTCTGCGATTGTCCAATGAAATTATTTTATCAACTAAATCTGGATATTTTTGTGCAAACAAAACGGTCATATCGCCACCATTAGAGTGTCCTATCAATACTAAATGCTTAAAATCTAGTTCCGGATTGTTTTCTTTTATTTCCTTAATAACGAACATAATATTTTCACTACCTCGTTCCCAAAATGGTCGTCGAACAAGTTGAGGAATACCTGTTTTAGGGATTAATTCATCTGTTGGCAATTCGTGCTGTATGCTTACTACAAAATATCCTTTAGATGCTAATTTTTCCGTTAAATAAGAATAGGCTTTATTTGCTCCAAGTCTGTTTTCTGCATAACCATGGCTAAAAATTACTACTTTTTGGTCAATAATTTTCTTCTTTGTTTTTGGCAAATAAAAAGCAACTGGAATTGATCGCTTTCTTAAAGTATCGTATAAATTTATGGAATCTACTCTGATTTCAAATTTTTGAGTTGCAATTTTAGAATTTGGAACCCTTTTATTGGAAATACAACTAATTAACAGCATGCAAAATAATAGATGTATGTATTTACCCATATTTTTAATTACTTTATTTGATTCTTTAGCTTTGGTTAGCCAATAAACAGACTAGATAAATAGTGTCTTAACATTATTTTGTTTGAAAAAACAACCATTCAATTGCTTTAGGAAATTCATCACTCCAATAAGTTTCACTGTGCTTTCCTTGCCTGTTAATACTCAAATTAATTTTCGATTTGTCTTTAATAAATTCACTTTCAATCAAATCATCCCTAAACTTTTTTGTATGCTCGATCATAGTTGCGCTTTCGTCGCCTCCAGCATACAAATAGATTTTAGTATCCTCAGCATTAGTTTTTTTAGGTTTTATTTTTAAATCTGGTTTTACCCACAGTGAAGGCGAAAAAATCATCAGTTTGCCATACACTTCAGGATTTCGTAAACCACTAAAAATACTTACTAATCCGCCCATCGAACTTCCTCCTATTCCTGTAAATTCGCGCTCTTTTTTTGTTTTAAAATTACTATCTACATAGGGCTTCAACGTATCAGTTACAAACCGAATGTATTTTTCACCTTGCCCTTTCCCCAAGACAGTTTTACCTACGTTATATTCCTTGATACGATCTTCTTCTGCGTGTTCTATGGCAATTACAATAATTTTTCCAATCTTATACTCGGACATAACGGCCAGTTTTTTGTCAATTTCCCAATTTCCAAACTCTGCCTTTTCATTGAATAAATTTTGAGCATCTTGCAAATACAGTACGGGATAATGCTCACTTGAATTGTCATAATCATGCGGCAATAAAGCCCAAATCTTTCTGGTTTTATTCAATTGCGGAATCTCAAATTCATCTGAGATCAACTGAACTTGTGGCAAAAAAGATTGCTTAAACGGCAACCAGTTTTTCCTCCATCTTGCAACATGTTCATTTTGAATACCAGTATGGTTGTGAGTGGAACGATTTTCTGTTCGGTTGCCGTGGCTATCGATTTCGACTTCACTCCAATCGCCTTTTGTAAATTTATATAAAAGCAGTTCTGGATAATCAAAATCATGCGAGAATTTAAAGTGATAAAGCCTGTTTCCAAATTTTTCCATCATAAAATCTTTGTCCTGAGTGCGCCAATCATTAAAATTCCCAGCGATATACACCGGTCGAGCATCATCTTCATCGGTAGTTAAGATAATATACAGCCCCGTATTTATGATTGGATCGTTGTGCTCTTGTATCAATGTGGTATTGTCTAAATTCATCACTTGCATTGTGGTATTCCTATTTTTAAATAATAGTAAATATAGTGGATTACGATTTGAAATAAAAGAAAACCCAATAGTTTATGCATTTACTATTGGGTTTTATTGCTAAAAATATTTAAAATAAATTTCTATTTCTGCCGACTTTTCAAAACTTCAACTACATCATTCAATTTAAAACCTTTGGCTTGTAATAAAATAAGATAATGAAAAAGCAAATCGGCACTTTCGCTCAAAAACAGGTCGTTGTTATCATCTTTTGCTTCGATAACCACTTCTACTGCTTCCTCACCCACTTTTTGAGCGATTTTGTTGATTCCTAATTTAAATAATGAAGCCACGTAACTTTTTTCAGAATCCGCATTTTCTCTTCGAAGTTGAATGGTATCTTCCAAATCTGAAATAAAGCCATAATCAGCTTTGTTTTCACTTGCCCAACATGTATCCGTTCCTTTATGGCAAGTAGGTCCTTCCGGTCTTACCTGAATCAACAAGGTGTCGTTATCACAGTCATTTTTGATGTCAATCAGATTCAAAAAGTTCCCACTTTCTTCACCTTTTGTCCAAAGTCTTTGCTTGGTGCGGCTATAGAAAGTTACTTTTTTAGTATCAATTGTTTTTTGGTAGGCTTCGGCATTCATAAAACCGAGCATCAAAACCGTTTTAGTTTCGCTATCTTGAATTATGGCTGGAATTAATCCATCGGTATTTTTTGAGAAATCGATATTCATTTTTTTTAGTCTAAAGTTTTAAAGTCGAAAATTAGATTCTTACTTCAATATTATTATTTTTAAGCGCTGTTTTCAATGTTTTTATTTCTATTTCTTTAAAATGAAATACGCTTGCTGCTAATGCTGCATCTGCTTTACCAATGGTAAAACTGTCCACAAAATGCTGTATATTCCCTGCACCACCTGAAGCAATTATTGGAATATTAACCAGTTCCGAGAGTTTAGCCAAAGCTTCATTTGCAAAGCCGTTTTTTGTACCGTCATTATCCATCGAGGTAAATAAAATTTCGCCTGCGCCGCGTTGGGCTACTTCAGTCGCCCAATCAAATAAATTTAATTCGGTTGGTATTTTTCCTCCCACTAAATGCACCATCCATTGTCCGTCAATTTGTTTGGCATCTATAGCCACTACCACGCATTGGCTTCCGAATTTCTGTGCCAAATCATTTATCAACTGTGGATTCTTTACCGCCGAAGAATTGATAGATACCTTATCCGCACCATTCTGCAATAAAACTTCAACATCTTTTACAGATGAAATTCCTCCTCCTACAGTAAATGGAATATTAATCGTAGATGCCACTTTCCGAACCAAATCCACTAAGGTTTTGCGTCGTTCTTCGGTTGCTGAAATGTCTAAAAACACCAGTTCGTCTGCTCCTTCATCTGAATAGATTTTAGCTAATTCTACGGGATCGCCGGCGTCACGCAAATCTACAAAATTTACACCTTTGACGGTACGTCCGTTTTTTATATCGAGACAGGGAATAATTCTTTTTGTAAGCATATTTTTTATTGTTACACAGAGATTCACGAAGATTTCACAGAGACACACAAAATTCTTTGAGAATCTTTGTGTTTTCTTTGTGTGCCTTTGTGAAATAATCTATTTTATTATATAATTCTCTAATTGCTTTAAACTAATTCGTCCTTCGTAAATTGCTTTTCCAATTATTGTTCCTTCACAACCTAATTCGGCTAATTTAGGCAATTCATCAAAAGTTGATATTCCTCCCGAAGCAATCAATTTAATCTCGCCTCTCGACTGCGCTCGAGGTGACAAACTCGATTTGTCATCACATTGTTCCAAAATTTTAGCATATAAATCAAAACTTGGTCCTTCCAGCATGCCGTCTTTGGCAATATCGGTACAAATGACGTATTGAATACCTTTATTTTGGTAGTTTTGAATAAACGGAATCAGATCCTCATTAGAATCTTCTAACCAGCCTGATACCGCTACTTTTTCATTATTGGCATCAGCTCCCAAAATAATTTTATCAGAACCGTATTCAGCAATCCATTTTTCAAAAATCGCTCTATTTTTTACTGCAATGCTACCACCAGTAATTTGGTTGGCACCACTTTCGAAAGCAATTTTCAAATCGGCATCCGACTTTAATCCACCGCCAAAATCTATTTTTAGTTTGGTTTGCGTCGCAATTTGTTCTAAAATTTTATAGTTCACAATTTGGCTTGACTTAGCACCATCCAAATCAACTAAATGTAAGTATTCAATGCCGTGCGCTTCAAAAGATTTAGCCACTTCAAGCGGATTTTCATTGTAAATGATCTTCGTATTGTAATCGCCTTTCGACAAGCGAACACATTTTCCGTCGATGATATCTATTGCTGGTATTATTCTCATTTTAATCAGCCCCCTAACCCCCGAAGGGGGAATTCCTATTAGGGGTAAATAGGCTTTTTAGTTATTATTTTTTCGTATTTGTTGAGAGTGCCCCCTTCGGGGGTTAGGGGGCTAGAAAGTTCCCCAAAATTTTCTCTCCAACATCACCACTTTTTTCCGGGTGAAATTGTGTTCCATAGAAATTGTTCTTTTTCAGAGCCGATGCGTATTCCAATTCATAATTAGTCGTTGCAATGGCCTCATCACAAAGCGGAGCATAGAAACTGTGAACTAAATACATGTATTCATTTTCAGCAATTCCTTTGAATAAATCCGATTTCAAATTATAAATTTGGTTCCAGCCCATCTGAGGCACTTTTACTTTTGGTGTAAATTTAATGACATCAACATCAAAAATACCTAAACCTGTGGTATTTCCTTCTTCTGATTTGTTACACATCAATTGCATACCTAAACAAATTCCCAAAACAGGTTGTTTTAAAGTTGGAATTAATACATCAAGACCGCTATCCACGAGCATTCGCATGGCAGAACTTGCTTCGCCAACACCTGGAAAAATCACTTTATCAGCAGCTTTGATTTCCTTCCAATCATTGCTTAAAACAGCCTCAAAACCCAATCGTTCCATGGCAAACATAATGCTTTGAATATTTCCTGCTCCGTAATTTATGATTACAATCCCACCATCTCCCAAAGGGCGAGTTGAAGTTGATTCTTTTATATTTTGACTCATTTTTATTCTTTTACATTTTAGTTCCCCCTCCGGGGGTTAGGGGGCTACAGCATTCCTTTTGTACTTGGTAAAATCATTTTTTCGGTATCGCGCTTTACAGCAACTTTTATCGCTTTGGCGAAAGCCTTGAAAATAGCTTCAATTTTGTGATGCTCATTTGTACCTTCGGCTTTGATGTTGATATTTGCTTTTGCACCATCTGAGAATGATTTAAAAAAGTGAAAAAACATCTCCGTTGGCATTTTACCAACCATTTCTCGTTTGAAGTCGGTCTCCCAAACCAACCAGTTTCTTCCACCAAAATCAATAGCAACTTGTGCCAAACAATCGTCCATTGGCAAACAAAAACCATAACGTTCAATTCCCAATTTATTGCCTAATGCTTTGGCAAAAACTTCACCAAGCGCAATGGCAGTATCTTCTATTGTATGGTGCTCGTCAACCTCTAAATCTCCTTTTACAAGAATTTCTAAATCCATTTGTCCGTGACGGGCAATTTGGTCTAGCATGTGATCAAAAAAAGCAATTCCGGTCTCGATTTTACTTTTCCCGGTTCCATCTAGGTTTAGGTTGATGTAAATATCGGTTTCATTTGTTTTTCTTGAAATGGTAGCGGAACGTTCCTCTAATTTTAGAAATTCGTAAATTACTTTCCAATCCGTGGTTTGTAATCCAATAACTGCGTCTAATTCTTCTCTTATTGACGCGATTTCATCTCCTCCTAATGCTTCGTCCGTATTGATAAAAATTGCTTTTGCACCTAAATTTTTGGCCAATTCTACATCTGTAATTCGATCTCCTATTACATATGAGTTTTCTAAATCGTATACTGGATTGCCAATATATTTTGAAAGTAAACCCGTTGCTGGCTTGCGTGTTGGTGCATTTTCATGCGGAAAGGTTTTGTCAATTAGCACTTCACTGAAAACAACTCCTTCATTTTCGAATGCTTTCATAACTAAATTGTGAACGGGCCAAAAGCCTGCTTCTGGATGCGAATCAGTTCCCAAACCGTCTTGATTGGTCACCATAACTAGCTCAAAATCCAATTCTAAAGCAATTTTACCCAAATACTGAAAAACATTCGGATAAAATTCTAATTTTTCAAAACTGTCAAGTTGGTAATCGTTTGGTTCTAAAACCATTGTTCCGTCACGATCTATAAAAAGGACTTTTTTCATATTATTTTATTTTGAAACACCGATTTCACAGATTTTTACAAATTAATTTATTTCAATTCCCGAAAGAAGACTAAAAAATTAGTCTAAAATAGAAAATTTAAGAATCTGTAGAAATTTGCTTCAATTAGCATTTAAATTTCTTTTAAAGCTTCTATTAATTTTTTGTTTTCTATTTCGGTTCCAACAGTCAAACGCAACGTATTTTCGCAAAGTGGTTGTGTTGTTCTGTTTCGAATTACAATTCCTTTGGCAATTAATTCAGCGTATCTTTTATTAGCATCATCTACTTTTACCAAAATAAAATTGGCTTCAGTTGGATAAATTTTTTCTACATAATTAACATCAAGCAATACTTTAAGTAATTCTTCTCTTTGTGCTATAATAGAAGTGATTTCACTTGTTACTTTAGCAATATCATCCAATCGCTCCAAAGCGCGTCTTTGAGTCAATTCATTTACATTATACGGTGGTTTAATTTTATTTAAAACTGCAATTACAGTTGCAGAACCGTAACAAACTCCCAATCTTATCCCTGCTAAACCATACGCTTTTGACAGCGTTTGAGTGATTACTAAATTAGGATATTCATCTAATTCATTGATCCAACTGTCCTTTTTAGAAAAGTCGATATACGCTTCGTCAATGACCACCAAACCATTGAAATTTTGTAAAAGATAGGCAACTCCTTCATCTGAAAATGAATTTCCGGTTGGGTTATTTGGAGAACACAAAAAGATCATTTTTGTATTTTCATCTATGGCAGCGACGATTTTTTCAATTTCTGGTTGAAAATCTTTTGAAAGTAAAATTTCTCTGTTTTCAACTGCATTGATAGTGGCCAAAACGCCATACATTCCGTACGTTGGTGGTAATGTAATCACATTATCTGTTTTTGGCTCACAGAAAGCTCGGAACAGTAAATCCAGCACTTCATCACTGCCATTTCCAAGCAGAATTTGAGTCGTTTTTACATTTTTTTGTTTTGCCAATACTACTTTTATACTTATTTGCTGTGGATCAGGATAGCGATTTACGCCATTCTCAAACGGATTTTCATTGGCATCCAAAAAAATCATATCAGCAGTATCAAAATCCTCAAATTCATCGCGAGCAGAGGAATACGGCTTCATTGTTTTTACATTCTCTCGAACCAAATTATTGATATCAAAACTATTTCCCATCTTCAAGTGCTTTTAATCGTAATGTAACTGCATTTTTGTGTGCTTGCAACCCTTCGGCATCAGCCATAATTTCGATTGCTTTTCCAATATTTTGTATTCCTTTTTCAGATATTTTTTGGAAAGTCATCGTTTTTGTAAAACTGTCTAAATTGACACCACTGTAATTTTTAGCGTAGCCGTTCGTTGGTAAGGTGTGATTGGTTCCTGATGCATAATCACCCGCGCTTTCAGGAGTGAAATTTCCAATAAAAACAGATCCTGCATTACAAACGCCATTACTGTAATAATCATCAAATTCAGAACAGATTATAAAGTGTTCTGGTCCGTATTCGTTGATTAAATCCAGTGCTATTTTATCGTTTTCAACAAAAATTAATTTGGAATTGGCAATCGCTTTTTCGGCAATGGTTTTTCTAGGTAAAGCCTCGATTTGGATTTGAACTTCCGCTTCTACCGCATCCATTAATTTCTTGGACGTAGAAACTAAAATCACCTGACTGTCTGCTCCGTGTTCTGCTTGTGACAATAGATCCGAAGCCACAAAAGCAGGAACTGCAGTATCATCAGCTACAATTAATAATTCCGATGGACCTGCAGGCATATCAATAGCTACGCCAAATTGTGTGGCTAATTGTTTAGCAACTGTTACAAATTGATTTCCAGGTCCAAAAATTTTATATACTTTTGGAATTGTTTCTGTTCCAAAGGTCATCCCAGCAATAGCTTGAATACCACCTACTTTTAAAATTTTAGTTACTCCACATAAGTTTGCAGCAAACAAGATTGCCGGATTTATATTTCCGTTTTTATCTGGTGGCGAGCACAATACAATTTCGTTACAACCTGCAATATCCGCCGGAACGGCAAGCATCAATACGGTTGAAAATAGAGGTGCTGTTCCTCCCGGAATATACAATCCTACTTTTTGAATCGGTCTTTTCTCTTGCCAGCAATTCACACCTTCGATTGTTTCTACTTCAACCCGATCTGTTTTTTGAGCGGTGTGAAATTTAGTGATATTGGCTTTTGCAAGCGCAATCGCCTCTTTTAATTCATCTGAAACAGTAGCGATAGCAGCCTCAATCTCTGCTTTAGAAACTTCAATATTTGCAACGGAAGCGCCATCAAAAAGCGACGTATATTTGGCTACTGCGGCATCCCCTTTTTTCTGAACTTCCTTGAAGATCTCTTTTACCGTAGCTTCAATATCATCTACAGTCTTGGTTGGCCGTTCTAAAATTGATGACCACGTTTCTGGTTTTGGATTGTATATTTTATTCATTGTATTGTTTTTAACCGCAAAGTTCACAAAGGTTTTCGCAAAGTTCGCAATGAATTCTTAAATAGAATATGTTATGATTTAAAACTTTTAAAGGACCATTTTCTCAATTGGACAAACTAAAATTCCTTCGGCTCCAGCTTCTTTTAATTGATCGATCACATCCCAAAAAGTATCTTTATCGATTACAGAGTGTACACTACTCCATCCTTCTTGTGCTAATGGCAATACCGTTAAACTGCGCAGTACTGGCAGAATTTTACCTACTGCTTCAATTTTGTTATTTGGAACATTCATCAAAATGTATTTTGATTTCCTTGCTCTTAAAACAGATTCGATTCTGAATTTTAATGTATCAATTATTTTTTGAGATTCTGGTGTTACTTTTGGCGAAACCGCTAAAACTGCTTCACTTTTAAAAATAACTTCCACTTCTTTAAGATTATTTTTGAATAAAGTACTTCCGCTAGACACAATATCAACTATAGCGTCTGCTAAACCTATGTTTGGCGCTATTTCTACTGAACCTGATATTTGGTGAATATCGACTGTCACTCCTTTGGAATTGAAAAAATCAAGTACTGTTTTAGGGTAAGAAGTGGCAATACGCATTCCGTTTAAATCTTGAACCGATTTGTAATCAAATGCTTTAGGCACAGCAACAGATACTTTACATTTTGAAAAACCTAGTTTTTGTATAACTTCGATATCATTTCCTTTCTCTACTAGCAAATTATCCCCAACTATGGCAATATCTACAACTCCGTCAATTAGATATTGAGGAATATCTGAATTTCTTAAATACAAAACCTCTAATGGGAAATTTGATGCTTCGGCTTTTAACTGGTCTATACCATTGTCGATTGAAATACCTGCATCTTTAAGAATTTGAATGCTGTCTTCGTTTAAACGTCCTGATTTTTGAATTGCAATTTTTAATGTACTCATTTTGTTTTTTTTGTTTAAAATATTTTGATTGAGTACAAACATTGGGCAATAAAAAACCCGTTTGATGTACTCAAACGGGTTTTTAGAATATGATGATTTACACACATATCATTAACACATCGCTTGAGAGCAATAATGGAAATGATGATGATGCAATTGATTTGTAAACATTTTGTAATCTTTTTTTATACTTGTGCAAATATAGTCTATTAAATATTTACAAAGCAATTTTTATTTTAACTTAAACTTATATTTTTGTTAAATTAATACTAGTCGTTCTCTTTTTCCTTTGCATCAGCAGCGTTTGTATTCCCAATAGGAGAAAAAGTACTATCATTTCTAATTTCAGTATGACGAATTTCTCCTCCTGAAGTTCCTGTTTGCTGCGCAAAATAAACGGCAATCAAAGCAATACCTAAAGCGATGTAGGAAACTAAAGTGGCTTTAGTTTTATTTTTCACATTAGTGTAAATCCCAAAAACAGAAATAAGGGCTAGTGCGTACAAGACCAACGCTAATTTCTCTGCTACTTCTTCATGTTCATGAATTATAGCTTTGCCAATTCCAGGAAAGTCTTCAACTATTTCTTCTGCACCTTCACCAGTTGCAATGCTAAAGAAGCCAAAAATAGCTGCAATTACAAACAAAACATAAGCTGTATTTTTAACAGCATTGTTTTTTAGAAGTAATCCAACTACTAAAATTCCAAGTCCAAAGATGGTTCCGATAATCGGAAAATGGTTTACCACCAAATGTATATGAGCGTCATTCATGTCCTAATTTATTTAAGTTTTAAAAATTCAAAGTGTATTATTATTATTATTATCTAATTTTCTTCATTCGCTAAGCACTACAGACCGCTAATTGCTGGTTTATCCCGCTAATGAGACTCCAATCAGAGAGCCAATACCGTATGTGATTGCGGCAGCTCCCAAACCAAAACCAACTTGTCTAAATCCAGAGAACAAAATGCTTTTTCCAGTCAATAACGTGATAGCTGCTCCAATACCAAATAGTCCAATAACACTGCTACCTACGCTTAGTAATATTGCATTTTTTCCATCTAAAAACATAAAAGGATACAAAGGGATTATGGCTCCAATGGCGAAAAGAATAAAAGAAGCCGTTGCGGCTTCCCAGGCTGATCCACCTAACTCATTTTTATCGATACCTAATTCCTCTGTTATAATAGCATCAATTGCCGTTTGAGGATTTTCAAAAGCTTTATCGGCCAATTTTTGTGCTTCGATTGCATTCATTCCTTTGGCTTGATATAGTAAAACCAATTCTTTTTTTTCTTCTTCGGGTGAAGCTTCTAATTCTTCGGTTTCCAAATCAATTTGGCGTTGGTTTAATTCTCTCGAACTTTGTACCGAAAGCCATTCGCCTAAGGCCATCGAAATAGCTCCAGCTAAAAGTCCGGCACTACCTGTTAACAAAATCGTATTGTTTGAAACCGCTGCCCCAGCTACTCCCATAACCAAACTCATATTAGAAACTAAGCCATCATTAGAGCCTAAAACAGATGCCCGCAATGCATTTCCTCCTACTGATTTATGTCGACTTTCAAATTTAGACAGCAAGCCACCGGAAACATTGAGTGCGGCATTATTGTTTACAGCTTCAATGATATTAAGATGATTGTGCTCAAATCCTGTAGGCTTTTCTCCACTTTTAATTTTATTTTTAATTGCATTTGCTGCAAACTGCTTCTCTATATTTGAAAGACTGCTAATGATGGAGGTGTAACCAAATATTTTACCCAGTTTTAATTGAAACTTGGCTCTAGAAGAAGGCGAAGGCATTTTATACTCTGGTTCGAATGTCAACACTTTATCATGCATGTGTTTCGCATGACCTTTTTCAATTTCGCTAAGGCTACGCAACACTCTTGTAAGCGCATCATCAGACTGAATTTCAGCAATACTATCGTATAAAAAGGCGGTATCGACTTCCGTTTGCAATTGATCTTTTAGTTTGTTTAAATCCATTTTTGTCCTTGTTTAATGATTATTTAGATAAATCAAATGCCCCTTTTGTTAAAATTCTCGCTGAGGTTGTAATGTTTGCACTTGGTAGTATTTCAACAAAATTTTCAGACTTTTCGCCTACTGTCACGCCTACTTTCTTAAAAGAGTACCCGTTTTTTTCCTCAGCTACTAAAAGTACGAAATTTTTGTTATTCTCCGTTATCAATGCTTGAGATGGAATGGCCAAACCTTTTTTGGAATTTGTCACAATTTCAGCTTCAACAAACATTCCGGTCAATAATTTTTGCTTAATAGCATCGTCTAAATGCCCGTGAATATTGATTGTTCTATCATTTCCTTCAATTGATTTACCAACCAAATGGACTTCAGCATTAAAGAACTCTGGAGAAGCTTCTGGAACTTTAAAAAGGATCTTTTGTCCAATTTTAACTTTTAAGATATCTTTTTCAAAAACACCTAATTCTAAATGCAAATGATCCGTATCTACAATTTCTAAAATCACATCAGAAGGAGAGACATACATACCCACATTAGCATTCATAATGACAATATCTCCCGTTATTGGAGAAAAAATAGTAATTATCGAAGTTAAAATTCCTTTCTCCACATTTTTCGGATTAATGTTTAAAAGTACTAATTTGGCTCGCAAACTTTGATGCATTGCTTTGGCCCTTCTGAACTCACTCTCTGCTTTTAAGTAGTTTTTTTGGGAAGTTATTTTTTCATCATATAATGTTTTTTGACGGTCATATTCAGACTTTAAAAAAGTAATTTGCTCCGCCACTTCCATATATTCCTTTTGAATGTCAAGGAATTCTGTACTTTGCAACGTTAACAAAGCTTGGCCTTTAGTTACTTTATTTCCAACTAAAAGTGTTGTTGATTTCACATAACCACCTATAAAAGTATTTACTTTAGCCCGGTTTTGTGGCGGAACATCAATTTTTCCAGCTGCTTTTACCGTTACATCAAAATCATGTTCTATTGGACTTGAAATTTCCATCCTTGAAGACTGGAATTGGGCAGCGGTCACCGCAATCAACCCATTGTCTTTTTGTTCTACTACTTCTGTTTTTGCTTCTTTACAAGCGAACAAGACAAGAGACAGAGTGATAATATATAGTGATTTTTTCATTGTTTTAATTTAAAAGTTTAAATATTGCAAATCTAATTGGGTTTGATTGAATTGAAGAACAGTTTCTAAATGGTCCACTTGAATGGTAGTAGCATTTTCTAAACTTTGAATGTATTGAAAGAAATCAATCTCGCCATGTTTGTAGCTGTTATTTCCAACTTTAATGATCTCGTCTGATAATTTCTTTCCATACAGATTGTAATAATTTATTGCTTCTTGATGCTTGGCTAACTCGTTCTTTTTTTGACTTAGGTACCGCTCTATTTTCACCTCTTCATTTTGCTTTTGTTGCTCCCAACTTTGTAATTCTAGTTGTGCAACTTTTATTTTAGAAACTGTTCCAGAGAATAATATGGGTACTGCCAAACCAACTTGGAATCCATATAAAGATTGTGATAATCCATTATTTTTTCCTTGAAAATAATCAAAATTAATATCGGGTAGCCAATGCTGCTTTTGAAGCTTAATTTGACTTTGATAATTTTTTGTAATACTTTCTAAATATGTGGTATAAAATGACTTACTTGACTGGTTAGTCAAAGTGTTTAATGGAATAATAATATTGCTTCTAATAACTATTTCCTCATCAGTTTGAAGCAAGGATTGCAACAGTTCATACTGCGCTTTTTTATCTTTATCTATTTGTGAAAGTTTAGTTTTTATTTGGCGAAATTTAGCTTGAGCCGTAATTTTCTCCAGATAATTAGTTTCTCCTAACTCAAAACGTCTGTCGCTCGCTTTAGAAAAAATTTGATACAAACTATCTAAATACTGATACAGTTTTTCCTGCTGCTGCAAATAAACGATATACTGATACGATTTAGAAACGGATAAAGAAAGCTTGTTTTTCTGAATATCAAAATTAGCTTTTTCCCTCTCGTATTCGGAGGAATATACCTTTTTCTGCGCCCCATATACTGTAGGAAAAGCAAACCGTTGTTGCACTCCAAAAACGCGCAATGGAGCATTATTCAATGCTAAATTATTTTGATCATAACTATAATAAATATTGGTTTTGTCAAAAGTATTTGCCGTTTTAATATTGGCTTTTGTTTTATCCACTTGCAATTGAGCCGCCTTTATTCCCCTGTTATTTTGAATTGCTTTGGACAGGAGACCTTCTAATTCTGGATTAGAATTTTGTGAAAAAGCCAAAGAAGAACTCAATAAAAATAAAATTATATAGGTTGCGCTACTATGTTTCTTAAACTTCGCTTTTTTAAGGGCGACACTATCAAAAACTTTATACAATATTGGCAAAACGATCATGGTTAAAATCGTTGCGGTAAACAATCCACCAATAACGACTGTTGCTAATGGCCGTTGCACTTCTGCTCCTGCAGATGATGAAATTGCCATTGGTAAAAATCCTAGTGCTGCTGCTGCTGCCGTTAATAAAACCGGACGCAATCTATCTGTAGTTCCTTTTAAAATTAATGCATCGATATCTTTCATGCCTTGGTGTTTTAATTCTTTAAAATGTTCAATCAGCACAATTCCGTTTAGCACTGCAATTCCAAAAAGGGCTATGAATCCTACACCTGCCGAAATACTGAATGGCAAATCTCGCATCCATAAAAATAAAACCCCACCCACTGCCGACAAAGGAATCGCGGAATACACCATTAAGGCTTCCTTTACAGATCCAAATGCGAAATACAAAAGGATAAAAATCAAAAATAAAGCGATGGGAACTGCAACCATCAAACGGGCTTTGGCACTTTGTAAATTTTCAAATTGCCCACCATATTTCACATAATATCCCGCTGGCAGCTTTACTTGGGTTGCTACAATTTTTTGAATATCAGTCACCACGCTTTGCAGATCTCGGTTTCTAACATTAATTCCCACTACAACTCTTCTGTTGGTGTTGTCTCTTGAAATTTTTGCAGGACCTTCTGTATATTCGATTGACGCTAATTCGCTCAACGGAATTTGTTGTCCGTTCGGTGTTGGAACATATAAATTACGTAAATCTTCAATATCGTGCCGATTTGCTTGATCTAAGCGTATTACCATATCAAAACGTTTTTCTCCTTCAAATACATTTCCTACTGTTTTTCCGGCAAAGCCAAGAGCAATCATTTCATTTAAATCAGAAATATTTAAACCGTAACGAGCAATTTTAGAACGATCGTACACCACTGACATTTGCGGTAAACCTTCTGTTTTTTCTATAATTATATCTGATGCACCTTCGACTTTTGCAATTGCATTTTTTATTTCATGCGCTTTTTGTGCTAAAATATTTAAGTCTTCGCCAAAGACTTTAACCGCTACATCCGAGCGTGTTCCGGAAATTAATTCGTTAAATCGCATTTCAATAGGCTGTGTAAATTCGATTTCCATATTTGGAATTTCTTTTTCAATAGCTGCTTTAATTTTGTCGGCCAATTCATCTTTTGTCGAAGCCGAAGTCCATTCTGATTTTGGTTTTAATTTGACGATAACATCACTTTCCTCCATAGACATTGGATCTGTTGGTACTTCAGCAGCGCCAATTCTACTGACAACTTGTGTGACTTCGGGAAACTTTTTGAGAATTATTTTTTCTATTTTTGTAGTTGTAGCAATCGTTTTTGTCAACGAAGTTCCAGTTTTCAAAACGGGCTGAATTACAAAATCACCTTCATCTAATGTTGGAATAAATTCTCCTCCCATCGTTGCAAATAATCCAACAGCCAACAATAATAATCCTAAAGCTCCATACAATACTTTTTTAGTATTGCTTATTGCCCAAGTAATAATGGGTAAATACCAAGAGTTAAGTTTACGGATTAATTTGCTCGATAACGAATTTGGATTTTCTACTTTTGGTTTCAAAAATAAAGAAGAAACAACCGGAACATAAGTAAAACAAAAGATCATTGCACCCAGTAAAGCAAAACTAAAAGTCATTGCCATAGGTTTGAACATTTTACCTTCGATTCCCGAAAGCGATAGAATAGGTATGAAAACGATAAGAATAATCAACTGACCGAAAATAGCCGAATTCATCATTTTAGAAGCACTTTTATACGTAATTTGATCTATTTCTAATTGACGTTCTTCTTTGGGTAGATTTACTAAGTGTGCTGACTTGCTGGCTATTTGAAAAGCAATAAACTCAACAATAATTACCGCTCCATCGATAATAATTCCAAAGTCAATGGCCCCTAGACTCATTAAATTCGCATCGATACCAAAAATATTCATAAACGAAATTGCGAATAATAAACACAATGGGATTACTGAAGCTACTACTAGTCCAGAACGCCAATTACCCAGTAACAGAATAACAACGAAAATTACGATTAAGCATCCTAAAATTAGGTTTTCGGCAACAGTGAATGTTGTTTTTCCAACCAATTCGCTACGTTCTAAAAAACCATTAATGTAAACACCTTCAGGCAGTGTTTTCTGAATTTCAGCAACTCTATTTTTTACATGATCTATTACTTGTTTGGAGTTTCCTCCTTTAAGCATCATCACTTGTCCCAAAACCTTCTCTCCTTCTCCATTTCCAGTGATAGCTCCAAAACGGTTGGCATGACCAAAACGAACGTCGGCCACATTTTTTATATACACCGGTAATCCACTGGTATTACTTACTACAATATTACCAATATCTTCGAGAGCATTTACTTTACCTTCTCCTCTTATGAAATAACTTTGATTTACTTTTTCGATGTAGGCACCTCCAGCAATGCTATTGTTTTTTTCAAGTGCCGAAAAAACAGCAGCCGTAGTAATGTTCATCGCTTTTAATCGCGCCGGACTGATTGCAATTTCATATTGCTTCAAATAACCGCCCCATGTATTAATTTCGACAACCCCTTTAATACCGGATAATTGGCGTTTTATTACCCAATCCTGAATTGTTCGCAAATCAGTTACCGTGTAATTACCTCTGAATTCTGGTTTAACTTCTAGCGTATACTGGTAGATTTCCCCAAGTCCTGTTGTGATAGGACCCATTTCTGGTGTGCCAAAACCTTGTGGAATTTTTTCAGACGCGGCTTTAATTTTTTCAGCGATGAGCTGTCTGGGCAGATACGTCCCCAGGTTATCTTCAAAAACTATGGTCACAACAGACAAGCCAAATTTAGAGATCGATCGGATTTCCTTTACACCAGGCAGATTTGCCATTTCTATTTCTACGGGATATGTAATAAACTGTTCAATGTCCTGAGTAGAAAGATTGCGTGAAGTAGTAATTACCTGAACCTGATTATTAGTTACATCGGGCACGGCGCCAATGGAAATTTGGAATACGGAGTACAAACCAAATCCAAAAACTCCAAGGGTGAAAAGCAAAACAATTAGTTTATTCTTTAAACTGAAAGCAATAATTTTTTCGAGCATTTTTTATCTTATTTATACTTCAAAAGTAAGGCCTAAAGATAAGGATTTCCTTAAGAACTACTTAAGGTCTGCTTCAAATAAACTTAAAATTACGGTAGTCCCTTTATTCTCTTGACTAGTAATTGCCACTGTGATGTTGAGTAATGAACATAATCTGCTAACAATGGATAACCCTAAACCGGTTCCTTTAATTTCAGGATGATCGCTTGATTTTGAACGGTAAAATTGATTGAAAATTCTTTCTAAATCCTCTGAAGGTATTCCAATGCCCGAGTCAATGATGTGGCATTCAATCTTAGCACCATTGCTTACTATTTTAATGGTTAGACTGTCATCTGAATTAGAATATTTCAGCGCATTTGAAATCAGGTTGTTAATTATAATTGAAAATAAATAACTGTCTGTTTCTATAAAATAATCTTGGGAAAATTCAGCTGAAACAGTAATTTTTTTGGATTGGATGGTGGAAGAAGATCGAGCAATAGTGTCTAAAAAGATAGCATTCAAGTATACTTTTTCAATTTTTAAGGTTTGCTTTTGGTTTTCAAATCGCGCCAATAGGAGAAGCTGATCTACTAAATGATTCAACCGATTTACTTCTTTTACACAAAAATTAATCTTTTCTTCGTATTCAGCAGCATCTCTTGGCTTTCGTATTAAAACCTCCAAAGTGCCTTTTATTACGGTTAAAGGAGTTCTTAGTTCATGAGATGCATCTGAAGTAAATTGTTTTTCTCTCTCAACGGCGGTTTCAATGCGGTCTAATAAATTATTGATTGTTTGAGACAAAACAAAAAGTTCGTCTCTATTTTGAGGCATCGGAATTCTAGAAGTCAGATTGTCTTTGGTAATGACATTGGAAGTTTTAATAATAGCACTAATGGGTTTGATACTTCTTCCAGCAATAAATCGAGCAATGAAGAACAACAAAATTAAAATTAAAGGATAGACAATAATAAGCACTTCAGATAAATTGTTAAGCACTAACGAGGCATCTTCTAGTGACATCGCTATTAGTATATAGCCAATTACCTTGGTCTTTTGATAAATGGGGACCTGAATTTGACGAATAGTGTTCGTTTCTAATTTTGTGTCAAAAACCTCATTATCAATTTTTTTAGAAAAATAGGTCAAGGTTTGTTTTTTGAGATTGGGAGATTTTTCAATCACAACTCCTTTTTTATCAATAAATTGAATAAATACTGGATTTACATCAAGTGTATTGTGCTCCCGTTCCTTCCACTCCTCTTCATGAATCAAATGAAAACTATTACCTACAACTTCAATTTCAGTAAGATGTTTCTCCACTTCAATGCTAATATCAGTATTTACATGGCTGTAAACACTAAACCTAACAATAGAATAGATAATAAAAAAAACTACAAAAATTAATAATGCAGTAGTTATAATATAATGTGAAGCAATTCGATTTTTAAAGGAAAGTTGTGGCATTTTTTTAGTCATTAGCAATATAACCTACACCGCGGACGGTTTTTATATAATCTTCTTCAATTTTTAAGTTTAATTTTTTGCGTATGGCATTTATAAAAACATCGATAACACCGGTGTCATACTCAAAATGTATGTCCCAAACATCTTCAATAATTTGAGTTCTAGTGCATACTTTTCCTTTGTTTTTTACTAAATAACTTAGGAGTTCAAATTCACGTTGTGTTAGTGCTACTTCGATTTTATTGACCAAAACCTCATGTTTGACGGTATCGATTTCAATCGTACCAAGAGTCAGAATTTCATTTTCCTTTTGGTTTCTAAAATGAATTTTAATCCGTTCCACTAATTCATCAAAACTAAACGGTTTCTTTATATAATCGTTAGCGCCTGCTTTGAGTCCTTCAATAGTTTCTTGAACCGTATCTTTGGCAGTCAAAAATATAATTGGAGTACTGTTGTTTTTCAACCGAATAGCTTTACACAATTCTAAACCAGTCATTTTGGGAAGCATCCAATCCAGCAAAATAAGATCAAAATTCTCTTTTTGAGTTAACTGAAAACCCAATAAGCCATCAGAAGCACTAGTAATCGTATATCCTTCTTCTTCTAACCCTTGCTGAATAAATTGAACAATGCCCGCTTCATCTTCTACAATTAATATGTGCATTTTATACTTTTTTTGTAAATTTAAGCATTATTGCATTACAAACTTGAAACCAATTGTAGCAATATTAGCCTTAAGATTATCACTTCGTTCATAGTGATTGAATCTAAAATCAATGTTTTTCAAACCAAATTTCCATACTTTCGATGCTGTAAAAATATCTGTATAGTTGATACCAAAACCGTATTGATTAGCATCAAATGTGGCTAAATCCGCATCTGACGTATAAAATTTTTCTGTGGATAAATGTGTTTCGTACGGTGCGTAATATTTAGAAGCTATTTGTGTATAGTACCGATACATTGGAAAAACAGTAAACTTGTCTGATAATTTCACAGGAAGTTCAATAGTAGCGGTATGAGACTGAATGTTCCAGTTATCTGAGTAAAAACGATAATACGTTCTCAATAGGAAGTGTTCATTAATGTAATAATTTAAACGGGCTCCAATAGGAAGTTTGAAACGAGAATCTGGTAATCTTTCGATATCGTCTGCTAATTTGTAGACTCCAGCATTGCTTGTACTCTCATAATTATTAATGTATTGCGCTTGTCCAATGTAAAAATTAGCTTTGTCAGCTAAATAGATTCGGTGATATGGGGAAGACAATAATCCTTGTTGCTGCAATACATCAAAAAATACGGACACTTGTAATTTCTTAGATAAGACCTGAGAAAAACCTATGGATGCTGAGAAAGAGTTTCTATTCACTGCATTTATCGTTTGAAATGCTGATGGCAAATAATTGGCGGTAGATTGTCCATTTTGATCCAAAACCGTTACTCCATTAAAATAGCCTTGGTTTAAAAAGTTAGAACCATATTTAGAATATTCGTGCAATTCCGTTGGATAAATTGGTCTCCATTGATCCAAATATGCATTTACTTTCAAGCTTAATTCTGTATTTTTTTCATTAAAAAGACCGGCAATTCCGCCTCCAAACCCAACAGAAGTGTAATCATATTCATTTGAAAAAGAAACATCTGTATTCCATATAAAATTTCTGGAGTCACTACTATGGCCGTAATTAGCAACCACCGACACCAATTGATCACTTCTAGACGCACCAGATGAAGCTTGCCATGGCGTTCCAGAAGGACCTAAAGCCACTACTTTTCCACCCGCTACTCTATCATCATCGTCGCCACCTCCTCCAGCAGAAGCGCCAGTGGAATTAAATGGATTTATATTACTTGAAGAAGCTGATGAATAGGCTGATATTCCCAAATCAATAGTCAAAACATCATCATCATTTAATGGCATTGCCACCACAATATTTGAGGCTACATCTGTAAGTTTTTCAGATCCTACGCCGCCTGAGACAGCTGATCTTGAACCATTTTGATCGTAGTAACTGGTTAAAAAGTCAACTTCCGTACTTTCTAGCACTCTTTTTTTAAATACCGGGTCTTTATCTTGTGCAAAAGCAGCAGTAGTCAGTAAGATAAAAAAAGATAAAATTTTTATTTTCATTTTTTCAAGGATTCAAATTTACCATCTAAATACATGCTTTTAATTAGTTGCACCCGCAACCACCGCCAGATTTTCCTCCATTGGCTCCTGCAGCAGCTTCCCGATACACTTGAAAAGAAGTCTCATATCGTTCCGCGGTTCTCGCTGATAATTTCATATCAGGATCATTAATTTTTTCTTTCTCGTATTCTTTTACGGAACTGCAGGACTGTAAAATCAATGCTGTAAAAAACACAAAGGCTATTTTATTTATCATCTTCACTTTTTTATTTAGTTATATTTTTGAACATCAATACCATTGGAGGAATGAATCTTGCCTTTATCATCTACAATAATACATTCAACACCTTTAATTTGATTTACTAAATCCAACCCGACATCCACCCCCAGCACAAAAATTCCAGTTGCTAAAGCATCTGCGATTTCAGTTTTTTTAGCAAAAACGGATACACTTACTACTCCTGTAGCTGGATAACCTGTTCTGGGATCGATAATATGAGAATAGCGAATGCCATTAAAAATAACGTACTTCTCATAACTACCTGATGTTTCCACGGCACTATCTTCGATGGGAAAAGTTGCAAATATTTTATTTTTGTTCAAAGGATTTACTATTCCAATATTCCAAGATTTGCCATCTGGTTGTTTTCCCCAGGCATTAATATCTCCTGAAACATTTACAATTCCAGCTGTACAGCCTTTTGAGAATAACAAATCCTTTATTTTGTCAGCAATAAATCCCTGTCCTATTCCGCCTAAGCCTAGCTTCATTCCCGCTGATTTTAGAAAAATAGTCTGTTCTTTTTTATTTAAAATAATATTTTTGTATCCAATTTTTGCAACTGATTTTTTTATGGCTTCCTCCGTCGGCATTGTTTTCATGCTACCGTCAAATTTCCATATTTTATCCATGGAAGCGTACGAAATATCAAATGCACCCTTTGTAATTTGAGAAATTTTGATGGAACGTTCTACTAAATCAAAAACTTCTGCATCTACTTTTACAGGTTTTATTCCTGCATTTCTATTTACGTCAGAAATTTGTGTAGTGGGAATCCAATCAGAAATTAAATTCTCGATACGTTTTACTTCGGCTACAGCCAAATCAATATATTCATTAGCTTTTATAGTGTCGGTAGCAACAGCGGTTACCTCAAAAGGACTTCCTAACATTGACAACTTTCGCTTATGCGCAATTTGTGCATTAGCTACTATTATTGCTAACAAAAAACCTATACAGAGTGTTTTTCTCATTTGATTTCAAAAGAATGAATGAGTTGAATGTATTGCTCTGGACTTGTGTTCTTATATCCTGTTATCCCTAATACCCTGCCCGTTTTATCTAAAAGAAGTACCAGTGGGAAATTTCCGGATTTATTATATTCCGAAGCCAATTTTCTATTGCTACTTGTTACTTCAGCGGCTAACAAATTTGCTTTTTTCTTTGGAAAATCAGCTTTGTACAAGACCCATTTTTGATCGGCTTCCTTTTTAAATTCTTCAGATTGCCAGATTGTTTTATCTAATTTAATACAAGGTGCACACCAATCAGATCCGGAAAACACAAGTATAATATTTTTATTTTCTGCAATAGCTTGCGATTTTGCTTCTTCAAAACTAGATTTCCAGTTTTGGGAATAGCCCATTGTCCCTATGAAAAGAAACAAAATCAATATATTTTTTTTCATTGTAATTGCATTTTAAATTCCTAGTAAAATTATTGCTTTTATTTTGTTTTGGAATATGCTAAATTCTATCTTAAGTCAATATTAATTTATAGTAAAAAATTAAGCTATTCTTAAAAATTATGTTTAAAAATTAATTATATTTTTACATAAAAATATATATACATGAATTTATCAAAAAAAGTCTCTCCATTCTATTACTTACTCCTTTTTTACAGTACCGTTAGTTTTTGTTTAAGAATAATTCTATTTTTTCATCCTATAACTCAAGCTACCTTTTCTTGGGTGGATACCGTATCCTTATTTGTATTTGGCTTTTTATCTGACTTTTTTGTTTTTGTGCTAGTAAGCGGCTTCTTATGGCTGTACCTTATTTTTATATCTAATTCCAAATATTTTAAACCTTATGGCTACTTAATCCTTGGATTATTAGTTGCACTAGTGCTTTATATTTCCTTTGGAAACACGGTGCTCAATGAATATGGAAGTGCTTTGCCAAAAATCGTAATTGCCTTTCTTTCGATAAAAACAATTTTATTTGCATCGCTTCTTTTTTTACCTAAATATCGGAGCCAAATTCGGTACTGGCTATTTTCCTTTGTGATCTTTTTATATGTGGTTTTAATTTTACAAAATGGCATCAGTGAATACTTTTTCTGGAATGAATTTGGAGTGAAGTACAATTTTATAGCCGTAAATTATCTCATTTACACGAATGAAGTTATTGGAAATATTATGGAATCATATCCAGTTATCCCCATATTTTCAGCACTATTCATCATTGCTGGTCTAGTAACCTATATTATTGTAAAAAAATCGAAAGTTTATATCGAAAGCATTCCTGCTTTCGTTGAAAAAATGAAAATTTCAGGAATTTATTTCCTTCTTTTTGGATTGTCTCTTTTTGCCATTCCAGCTTTATCGGTAAAGGAAAATTCTCAAAATATTTTTGCAAATGAATTGCAAGCGAACGGAATTTATAAGTTCTATTTGGCATTTATGAATAGTGAGCTAGACTATTTTAAATTTTATAAAACCGTTCCAAGTGCTGATGCCTATGCACAATTAAAGCAACAGATTCCACAAATCTCTGGAGAAACAACCTTGAGACAAATTCAAAGTGAAGCTGCCGAAAATCATAAGAATGTGGTTTTGATAACAATCGAAAGTTACAGTGCGGAATTTATGAAAATGTATGGAAACGAGAAAAAAATCACTCCTTTTCTAGATAGCTTGGCAACAAAAAGTTTGGTTTTTACGAATCTTTACGCAGTAGGAAACAGAACAGTGCGTGGCCTTGAAGCGGTTACACTATGTTTTCCTCCTACAGCAGGCGAAAGTGTTGTAAAAAGGAAAGACAATAAAAATAAATTCTCAACTGGAGCTATATTTAAAGAAAAAGGATATGCCGTCAAATTCATGTATGGAGGCGATGCTTTCTTTGATAATATGGAAGATTTTTTCGCAGGAAATCAATACGATATTGTAGATAAAAAGACGTTTGCACCAAACGAAATTACTTTCGATAATATTTGGGGAGTTTGTGATGAAGATATGTACAATAAAGCTATTGGGATTATGAATAAAGAGGCTTCTACTAACAAGCCATTTTTTAATCATATTATGACGGTGAGTAACCACAGACCCTTTACTTACCCCAATGGAAAAATTGATATTCCCGGCGATGCAAAATCGCGAGATGGTGGTGTAAAATATACTGATTTTGCCATCAAAAAATTCTTTGAAATGGCTAAAAAACAGCCTTGGTTCACGAATACTGTATTTGTCATTTTAGCAGATCATTGTGCTTCGAGTGCTGGTAAAACAGAACTTCCTGCAGATAAATACAGAATTCCTGCTATGATTTTTAGTCCTGGATTTGTAGCACCTCAAAACTACACTAATTTAATGTCACAAATTGATGTTATGCCAACCGTTTTAGGGCTATTAAACTTTAAATACCAAAGTAAATTTTATGGTCAAGATGTGTTAAAACCAGATTATAAACCTAGAGCCTTGATTGCCACATACCAGGATTTAGGATTGATAAAAGACAATATTTTAACGGTTATTTCACCTAAAAAAAGCGTCAAACAGTTTCAGCTAGCATTGAAACCAAACCAGACAGTACCGTTGGATTTCCAAATATTCTACGAACAAACGCCATTGAAAAAAGAAAGAACAGATTTAGTAAACGAAACTGTTTCATACTATCAAACTGCCTCCGATATATTGAAAAATAAGAAGTATCAAAAAATTAATTAGCATAAAAAAACGGGTGAGATATAAGTCTCACCCGTTTTTTAATTAGAAAAGTAGCATTTATTCTTTTTCATTTATTAAACCAAAGAGACTTCCCTTTTCAAAGGTTTTCAAATCTTTTTTTAGATTTTTGCTGTTGCGTTTTGTAAGTTCAGTAGCATCGAGATTGCTTAAGTCTGGTTTTCCAGCATTGACCCAAGCCGTATACCAAAAACTTGCTGTTGCTGTAATCGCTTTCTTCATTTGTTGTTCCACCATCCCGTTTAAATCTGTATGCAATTTACCTGCATACTCATCAGAATATAACATTCCACCATATTTGTTTTTCACAATAGTTCCAGCGGCATCCGTTACGTACATTTTGTTTTCAGGAGTTGCAGTTCTTAGTTTTTTATCGGTAGCCAATAAAGGTTCCACTAAACTGTGGGTGTCAAAAATGATATCCCAAGTAGCCTTCTCCACATTTTCTAAATATTTCCCTTGCGCTACATTCAATTTATAGTTTTTTACAAACAATTCAGGCAAACGACTTTCCCATAAAGAATGAATTCCTTTTTGGTTGGTATTTTGTCCATCATGATTGTCTGAAGTATGCAATGGCATGTGTGCATCTGCAATATAGTGACCTAAATCACCCGCGATGAAAAGGATTTCATTTTTTCTTTTATCTTTAAAAGCTTTAGTTAATTTGGCCATCATATCTTGAATGTGCCAAGGTAAGATTCCATTTTTAGTCAAAAACTTTTCATCATATTTAGACTTTGCTTCTTCCATAGTTTTAGGAAAAGTCTCTACTGCACCAAAATTCTCCATATCAAAATAATGACGTGGCGGCTCCATTTTGTCGTTTAAGACGTTCCTTCTTAAATCTGGAACAGTAGATGCTTGTGTGATGTAATCAATGTGATTGTAAAAAAAAGTTTGCAATGGTTTTGGCAATGCCATTACAGCTGCTCTGTTAATTCGTTCATGACCGATAACTCCCCATGACAAAAGAAGAAAGGCAACGCCAAGTGCAGATAAAGCAATAAACGTAGGTCTAATTTTAAAATTTTTCATTAAATTTATTTTTTTTGAAAGACAAATGTATTTCTTTAATTCGTTATTAGAAAAAAAAGGATTTAAGATTGTGTTAATTAAAAAAGAAAACTACAACTATGTTTCGACATCAAGGAAAAAATAGAACTTTTGTTCACAATCTTCGTTTGGCTACTCTATTATCATTTGTAGCTGGAATTGTAAATATTACGGGAGTTTTATCCATTCAAACTTTAACTACTAATGTTACGGGACATTTCGCCTATTTTGCCGAAGAGATTATGAAACGGGATTACGTAGCCGCAATTACTTTTTTCGTATTCACTATTTTCTTTTTATTAGGTGCCTTTACCTCTAATTTTTTAGCAGAACTAATTTCAAAAAAACATCCAAATCTATCTCATGTACTGCCCATTTCTATAGAAATGATTGTTTTGATTGCGGTTGGTATTTTTGGAACCCAAACATCCCTATCGAGTTTGGAAGGAAAATGGATAGCTTTTTCGATGCTTTTCGCCATGGGAATACAAAACTCTTTAGTGACAAAAATTTCACAATCTATAGTTCGAACTACCCATCTAACCGGGCTTTTTACAGACTTAGGAATTGAACTGTCTCAATTGTTTTTTTATAAAAAACCAGAGGAAAAGAAAAAATTAAAAATAAGTATCTATCTTCGGCTATCCATCATCATTTTCTTTTTTATTGGCTGTTTTTCAGGTGGTTTTCTCTATAATACACTGAAAATGAAAACACTTTTTATTGCTGCTACTTTTTTATTAATTGCTCTTATGTATGATTATATCCGACTGCAATTTCATGTGATCAAAAGAAAAACATTTCATCATAAAACTATTTTAGATAAATAATTGCAACTAATGTAGCGATGGCAATGCATATCCATAGCAAAACCCCTTGTGCTAACGTTTTTAGTCCTACCGCTTTTAAGATAGCTCCATTTAATCCGGCTCCAATTAGAAATAACGTCATTGTTAAACCAATTTTAGCAATTGAAACAAAATAGGGCGTAATAATCTGCATTTGTGGCAAATAAGTAGTAGAAAGCATAGCCAAAATAAATAATCCTATAAAGTAAGGAATTTTAATTTTCTTTGTATTATTTTTAAAAATAAAGGAAGTGATCAACGCTACGGGAACAATCCATAGCGCCCGTGCTAATTTTACTGTTGTGGCTATCTGCAAGGCTTCTGCACCATATTTACTCGCTGCTCCTACCACAGAACTGGTGTCATGTATGGCAATTGCACACCACAAGCCGAACTCTTGTTGAGATAAACCCAACCACTGCCCTACTGCTGGAAAAACAAAAAGTGCTACTGAATTCAGAATAAATATGACTCCCAAAGCGACAGACGTTTCTTTTTCATTGGATTTGATTACGGGAGCGATTGCTGCAATTGCACTACCGCCACAAATTGCAGTACCACATGAAATTAAATGAGATGTTTTCTTCTCGATTTTGAGACATTTTCCTAAAAAGGTTCCTAAAACCAAAGTTGTGAAAATAGAAATCACGGTAAACAAAAAACCTTCTTTTCCTGCCGAAACAGCACTGTGAATATTCATACCAAATCCCAAACCCACTACTGAAAATTGCAACAAATAATTAGTCGCTTTATGATTTAAATTTAAAAATGGATGTCCAAAAAGATTGGCGACTACTAATCCTAATACTAAGGCTATAGGCGGAGAGACAAAAATTGTTGTACAAAATAATAGCAACACAACAAAAATGAGTTGCTGCAATTTGGCATTTACTTTAAAAAAAATAAAAGGTTGTTTTTGAATTTCTTTATGATGCGTTTCCATTGTAAAGTAATTGAATTATTACGGTACAAAGGTGCTTAGATAAAACAATTTATCCCAATCGTAAATTGTAATCTACTATAACTTTAAATTATAATGATTTGAAATGTTTTGTATAAACAAATCCGAAAGCGAATCTGTTTTTCCTTGCAAGGTGATGATATAAAAGAAACGTTCAATTATCAGTTCTTTAATATTTAATATTGCCAATTCATTACTTTGAAGTTCTTTTTTTATCGCATGAATCGATATAAAAGCTACACAATCAGAATTTATTAAATAAGATTTTATACTTTCAGTACTGCCTAATTGCATTTCAATTTGCAATTCGGATATTTTAATTTCAAATGGTTTCAACGCATGTTCAATAACTTCAAGTGTTCCTGAACCTCGTTCTCGCATTAAAAAACGCATCCTTTTTAAATCTTTTTGCGTCACTTCATTACGTTTGCTCAAAGGATTGGAACTGTTACAAACTAAAACCAATTCATCTTTTAAAAACGCGGCATATTTAATAGACTTATTTTTAGATTGTCCTTCTACAATTCCAATTTCAATTTCTTGTTTCAATAGAGCGTTTTCAATTTGTTCTGTATTTCCGTTCAGTAAACTCACTTTTATATCTTGTAACTTTTGATGAAAACGAGCTAATAGTGGTGGGATTATATACTGAGAGATTGTTGTACTGGCGCCTATTCGCAACAATCCCGAACGTTGATTAATCAGTGTACTCATGTCAAAATCTATTTCGCGGTACACTTCAAAAATACTTTTGGTATGTTGTAACAATACTTCCCCAGCAGTTGTTAAGGAGATTTTTGATCCACTTCGATCAAAAAGTTTAATCTTATAGTGTTCTTCTAACTCTTGAATGTGCTTTGAAATAGCTGGTTGCGAAATAAACAATTCCGCTGCTGCTTTTGTAAAACTCAAACGATTGGCAACCGTATAAAAAACTTTTAGTCTAAAATCCATGTTATTTTCTCGTATTTACTTAAAGCAATCCATTGTATTTTCGAACAAACCACTCTGTAGCAAGTAAAATGGAGATCAATATTAATAACCAAACCCAGTCAATCAAAGGTGTCTTGGTTACACTATTTTTCTGTATTGCTTTGTAATCCTCGTTTTCCAAAAGTGTTTTTATTAAACCATTTATTTGGTCTGGAAAATATACCTTGCCCTCCGTTTGCGATGCTAATTGCGTCAATTTGGCTACATCAGGATTGATAAATTGCTTTTCGATATCAAAATCAAGAATTTCAAAACTGCTGGAGTAAGTCGTTCCAGAATTTAATTCTTTTACTGAAAAGGAATAAGAACCCGATTTTAATCTATCCAGATTCACTTTATAGGAGTTGTTTCCTTTCAATAAATCGTAGTTCGTCGTTTGTTTCGTTTTAGTATTAGTAACAGCAATTGTCAATCTCGCTTTTTCGTCAAATTCATAGTTTTTATTAAAATATTGAGCTGTAATTTCGATTGCTTCGCCTGAGTTGTAAAAACTTTCATGTTCCACTACCAATGATTTTTTGGAGTTATTAGAAGCTAAAAATTGAACAACCTTATCTATGAAAAGATCGTATTTCTCAAATGATTGTGTATCTACATGTGTTTGTAAACGCCATTTCCAACTATTTTCACCCAAAAGATAAGCAACTCGTTTGCCTTGATTTTCTGCAAAAGCGAGCAAAGGCGCGTTCGTCTCGATTGTTCTAATTTTAGATGAAAGTAAAACTGAGATTGCTCCCTTTGTAGTAACGGTACCAAAAGCATTTTGTAAAGGCGTGAAATTTTCAAACCCAATATTCTCCACTGCAAACAAGTTAAATTGCTTATTAAAAACGGATAAATAATCCTCTTTTTGTCCGCTCATTTTAAAGTCTAAATTATCCTGTTGCTGATTTAAAAAATTAAAATCTGTATTGTTACCAGTAATAATAAACGTATTGATTCCAGCCATTTTACTATTCTCAAAAATAGTTTTGAATTCAGCAGTAGGTTGGTAAAAAATAAGAATAGTATAATCTTGTACTGATTTGATATCATTAGGCTTAACAATTTTCACTTTGCGTTGTACATTAGATTCAATTGCTCTTTTTAATGCTCCTAAATCAGGATGGCTGATTGCCGAAACGAGTGCAATAGAAGTCTTTTGATCCAGTACTTCAACGGCAAAATTCTTCGTATTATTATACTTGTTCTTTTCCTGTTCTTTGGATGAAATAGTAGCTTTAAAAAGCTGTAATCCTATTTTATCAGCGGGCAAGAGCAGGCTAACTGTTTCCGTTTTTTTAGAAGCTGAAAAAGCAATCGGTTGTTTGCTATAGACTGCTTTTCCTTGCGAAATAATAAAATCAGCCGTTATGCTTTTAGTTCCAGAATAGTGTAAAAAAGCTTCTACAGGAAACTTGTTCTTATGAAAAGCATATTTATTCACGTTCAATTGATTGATTTTGAAATCTAAAAAAGTAGTCGTATCTCCTACTACAAGGGGATATACTTTATTTGTAGCATCAAAACTATACACATAATCATTACCTGAAGTTTGGTTTCCATCGGTAATCAAAACCGTTGGATAACTAGTATTTTTATAGATACTTTTTAAATTTTTGGAGACAGCATCTATATTGGTTTGCGTTCCTTTAAAGTCAAGTGTGGTTGCAGGTTCAAAATCATCTGAAAATCGATACAATTGCACGTCAAATTTTTCTTGTAACGCCGAGTTTGCTTCTAATTTTTTATACAATTCCACTGCTTTTTCATTCGCATTTAAAAACGAAACTGAGCCGGAGTTATCCACTACAATGGGTAGAGGCGTTTTTACGGTTTCAAGGGTGTTTTTAGTTAATGTTGGATTAATCAATAACAGTAAAATTCCAAAAATGGATAAAAAACGTAAAAAAGCCAAAAACCAACCGACTTTCGATTTGTTTTTGGCTTTGTAGATATATTGAAAATAGGATAAACCACCTGCTATTAATAAAGAAAAAAGTAATAATAGTATGGTGGTTGTGGTCATATTTTGGTCGTATTCAAAAATCAATTTAGGTTCTCAGAATGGTATCCTGAAAACTAAATACCAATTCTTATTTTAAGTAAGCATTCCGCCACAAACGTTCATAACTTGTCCTGTTACATAGGCACTCATATCAGAGGCAAAGAAAAGACACGCATTAGCAACATCTTCCGTTGTTCCACCGCGTTTCAAAGGGATTCCATCTCTCCATCCTTTGACCACATCTTCATTTAATTTAGCCGTCATTTCCGTTTCTATAAATCCTGGAGCAATTGCATTGCAACGAATATTACGAGAACCTAATTCTAATGCTACTGATTTTGTAAATCCAATAACGCCTGCTTTTGATGCCGCATAATTAGTTTGTCCTGCATTTCCTTTCACTCCTACCACAGAACTCATATTGATAATAGAACCAGACCGTTGTTTTAGGAATGTACGTTGAATGGCTTTAGTCATATTAAAAACCGACTTCAAATTCACATCAATTACTTGATCAAAATCAGCTTCTGACATACGCATCAATAGGTTGTCTTTAGTAATTCCAGCGTTATTTATTAAAATATCAACTGTTCCAAATTCAGCTATAACGGCGTCAACAAGCGTTTGCGCTTCGTTAAAATCCGCCGCATTTGATTGGTAGCCTTTTGCTTTGATCCCAAGAGCATTCAATTCATTCTCTAAAGCCATCGCTGATTCTACTGATGAACTATAAGTAAATGCAACATTTGCACCTTGTTTTGCAAAAACTTCTGCAATTCCCTTTCCAATTCCGCGACTTGCTCCTGTGATAATGGCAACTTTTCCTTCTAGTAATTTCATAATCAAAAATTAATTTATTTTTTATTTTGAGCTATTCCTGCTATTCATTGCAATCTTTTCTATTTTTAAAGAAAAAATAGAAAAGGATTTCCATTGCTATCAGGGCTAAAAACGACTTGCCAAATATATACTTTTTCCTTTCTTAAAAAAAATTTCGCTTTCAATAACAATCATAAAATTTCCTTTTTAGATGTGAAAAAATCGTTTGACCAGTTTATCCCAAAAGGAACTATAAATAGCGACTAACGTAAAGACGAGTAAAAATAAATGATACCAAGCATTACTAATCAAATCAAAAAAATCTAATTTTCCATTTGCAAAACTTAATATTAGTAATACTTGCGCACCATAAGGTAAAATCCCTTGTACAATGCACGAAAAAATATCTAAAATTGCTGCTGTTTTTTTTGAACTTAAATCATACTCATCATTAATTTCTTTTGCAATAGGACCTGTAATTACAATGGAAACGGTGTTATTGGCGATAGCCAAATTAGCAAAGCCTACCAAAGCTCCAATTCCAGCTTGTGCTGATTTTTTATTTTTAATTCGTTTTTTGATTTGGACCAACAGATAAGTAATTCCGCCTGCTTTGTCAACTAGAGCAGCAAGTCCGCCAGTAAGCATCGAAAGCAAAAAGATGTCGGTCATACTCGTAAAACCTTCATAGATCTTTTGAGTGAATTCCATTATTGTAAAAGAACCTCCAACATACCCAATAATGCCCGCTAATAACGTTCCTATAATTAATGTAGAAAAAACATTAACACCTACAACCGCTAAAACAATGACCAATAAATAAGGTACAATTGCAATCCATGAAAAATCATTTTTTGCAATAGCTACAGTAACAATATCAGAGTTTAACCCCAAGTAAAAGAAAACTAGAATAGTAAATAGTGCTGCTGGAAAGGCAATAAACAAATTCACCTTGAATTTATCTTTTAATTCACATCCTAAGGACTGAGTAGCTGCAATAGTAGTGTCAGAGATCATGGATAAATTATCCCCAAGCATCGAACCGCCTAATAAAGCACCCGATATCAATGGTAGAGAAGCGCCACTTTTATCAGCAAGTGAAACCGCTATTGGTCCAATAGCTACAATAGCGCCAACTGAAGTTCCTGTTGCTGTTGATAAAAACGCAGCAATCAAGAAAATTCCTAGTGGAAAATAAGCCACGTCAATCGTGTTGATTCCAAGATTCACTACCGCATCAACGCCGCCCATAGCTTTACTCACCACTGCAAAAGCACCCGCAAGTAAATAAATCAAGCACATGGTCATAATTTTGCTTTCGCCACAACCTGCTATCAAGGTCTCCACTTTGTCTTCAGTTGATGATTTGTATAATAAAAAAGCGGCTATTATACCAATGAGAACTGCTACTGGGGACGGAAAAGCATAAAAATCATTCAAGACAATTCCTGCTCCTAAAAATGTAAAAATAAATACAAACAACGGAATCAACGCAAAGGGATTTCCGGTTTCTTTTGAAAATAGAGTCATAAAAATAATTTAAAATTAAAAGTTATGACGAAAAATAAAGCTACTAATGGGAATGTAAACAACATTTTTTCCAAAGGATTTGGCTTATCGTTTTAGCACCTTGCTTGTTGCTGCAGGTTGCTATCCTATTACAGGATTCGTGATAACGGGTGCAAAAGTAATTAATAATTCATGAAATGTTTTGAATTTCATCCAAAAATATTTTAAAACAAAAAAAGCGCCACATTAATATGTAACGCTTCCATATAAAATACTTAAAAACAGTTGTTCACTTTTTAAAAAGCTACATTCCATTTAGGCAATCTTCCGTTTTCGTCTAAGAAGTTTTGTAAAACTTGTCCTTCTACAAAAGTTGGAATTACTTTGGTCTTGTCATTAAATGTTTCGTACCAAACCACTTCTAGCGTGCTTATATCTTCAATTTTCATTTGCGCTGGCCAAGAATACTTTCTTCCTGTTTTTGCAAATTGGTGTCCTTCTACAATTTTTTCTTGAAGACCACCATTTTTAATTTTCAAAGTTCCGTTATTTTGAACGGTACCAGTAGAACCAACCATTATTAACTCTTTTTCATCCCCTACTGAGTATACTAAAAATACTCCAGATCCTTCTGAAGCATTGCATACTTCTGCAAGACTATCTTCTGCAGTAAATGAAAACTGATTGGTAACTTTGAATTTTTTTAATTCTTTGTACATATTATTTTATTTTTATTTGAAATGACTTCGACAAAAAAATACCCCACAAAATCGTGAGGCCCATTAGAAACCATTCGTTTGTATTTACTTTTATTAGTATTGAATCTGAAAAAAACAAATCCATTTAATAAAGTGCAAAGATATTTCTTTAATTGAATTTATAATAAAAAAGCCCCACAAATTGCGAGGCTTTTTAGAATATTTAATTGGAGTATTAGATTAACCTAAAACTTCTTTTACTTTTTTACCAATTTCTGCTGGTGAATCCACTACGTGAATTCCACATTCTCTCATGATTTGTTTCTTAGCTTCTGCAGTGTCATCTGAACCACCAACAATTGCACCTGCATGTCCCATTGTACGTCCTGGAGGAGCGGTAACTCCTGCAATGAATCCTACAACTGGTTTACGGTTACCATCAGCTTTGATCCAATGAGCAGCATCAGCTTCTAATTGTCCACCAATTTCACCTATCATTACGATACATTCTGTTTCTGGATCGTTCATCAATAATTCAACTGCTTCTTTTGTAGTTGTTCCAATAATTGGGTCTCCACCAATACCAATTGCAGTAGTGATTCCTAATCCTTGTTTTACTACTTGGTCAGCCGCTTCGTACGTTAATGTTCCCGATTTAGAAACAATACCTACAGTTCCTTTTTTGAAAACAAAACCTGGCATGATACCAACTTTAGCTTCACCCGGAGTGATTATTCCAGGGCAGTTTGGACCTATTAATCTTGCGTTTCTTTCTTTAACATAACTATTTGCTTTTATCATGTCAGCAACAGGAATTCCTTCAGTAATTGCAATAATTACTTTTATACCTGCATCTGCAGCTTCCATTATTGCATCAGCAGCAAAAGCTGGCGGTACAAAAATGATAGTTGTATCAGCTCCTGCTTGTTCTACAGCATCTTTTACAGTATTAAAAACGGGTCTATCTAAGTGAGTAGTCCCACCTTTTCCTGGAGTTACACCACCAACAACGTTAGTACCGTACTCAATCATTTGAGAAGCATGGAAAGTTCCTTCGCTTCCTGTAAAACCTTGAACAATTATTTTGGAATCTTTATTAACTAAAACACTCATGATATATTTTTTATGTAGTTTTTAAAATGGTTATGCAAAAGTATAAAATAGTAAGCACTAATCCATATTCAGTATTCAGTTTTTTGACACTAAATTAGGATAATTGGCTCATTTGATAGCCTCGAAATAATTTATTGTCTTTTATTTGCCAAATAACTATAAAATGTGCCAATAACATTTCTTCTCTTGGGTTCTCAATCGTTTTCACAAAATGAGAATAACGTACCGAAATCAAATCATTTTCACCAATAAGATGGCTTATACGAACCTTAGAACGGACATAAGCTTTACTTAAATCATTGGACAAATTTAATAACGAATCATAATTAAGTTCCACAAATCCTGTACTACTATTCCATTCCACGATTACCTCTGGATGCAAAAAATCTTTGATAACTTCACGATCAATTAAAGCATCCGATTTATAAAATTTCTGAACAATTTCTTTAGCAGACATATTATTTTAGTTTATTTAGAATTTCGGGTATCTTTTTGATATTAGCCAGTTGTTTCAATTTTTCTCTTGATTCTTCAATTGGAGTACCAAAATAAGACTTTCCGCCTTCAACGGATTTTGTCACTCCAGTTTGACCCAAAATAATTGCCTTAGCTCCTATAGTAATACCGCTAGTGGTTCCTACTTGTCCCCAAATCGTTACTTCATCTTCAATAATCACACAACCTGCTATTCCAGTTTGAGAGGCGATTAAACATTTTTTTCCAATAACAGTATCATGACCCACATGTACTTGATTGTCAATTTTTGTGCCTTCGCCAATTGTTGTGTCACCAGTTACACCTTTGTCAATAGTACAAAGTGCTCCAATACCCACATTATCTTTGATTACCACGCGACCACCGGAAAGTAATTGATCATAACCTTCAGGCCGCTTTTTATAGTAAAAAGCATCTGCGCCTAGAATCGTTCCTGCATGAATCATTACATTATCGCCAATTACGGTATAATCATAAATAGAAACATTAGAATGAATTAAGCAATTCTTGCCAATAACAACATGATTTCCAATAAATGTATTTGGCTGTATCACAGTTCCTTCACCTACTGAAGATGAAGTTGCTATTGAAACATTTGAAAATTGAAAAGGCCTGAAATAATTCGTCAATTTATTAAAATCTCTAAAAGGATCTTCTGATACCAGTAACGCTTTTCCTTCGGGACACGCGACATTTTTGTTAATCAAAACTATGGACGCAGCAGAATTTAATGCCTTGTCATAATATTTTGGATGATCCACAAAAACAATATCGCCAAATTCGACAACATGAATTTCATTCATTCCTAAAACAGGAAAATTGGCATTACCTACATATTCGCAGCCAATGATACTTGCAATTTCTTCTAAGGTATACGCTTTTTGGAATTTCATTTATTTAGTATTCAGTGTTCAGTAATCAGTGTCCAGTATATGTGATTACTGAACACTGACCACTGCAAACTATTCTTTTACTCGTTCCATGTAAGAACCGGATGCAGTATCAATTTTAATTTTATCTCCTTCATTGATAAACAAAGGAACATTTACAGTTGCACCCGTTTCAACAGTCGCTGATTTAGTTGCATTTGTAGCTGTATTTCCTTTAATTCCTGGTTCAGCATAAGTCACTTCAAGAATAACAGATGCAGGCATATCCACAGAAAGTGGTAAGTCAGTCTCTGTATTGATACTTACCATTACGTTTTCTCCTTCTTTTAGCAAATCTGGTGAGTCTAAAATATTTTTGTTCAATGTAATTTGTTCGAAAGTCTCTGTGTTCATAAAATGAAAATCATCCCCTTCTGGATACAAAAATTGAAATTTGTGATTTTCTACTCTAACTTCTTCTATTTTATGTCCAGCAGAAAAGGTATTGTCTAATACTTTCCCATTAGTTAAACTTCTCAGTTTGGTTCTAACGAAAGCGGGTCCTTTTCCAGGTTTAACATGAAGAAATTCAATAATTTTGTAAATGTCATTGTTGTATTTGATACACAATCCGTTTTTAATATCTGATGTAGATGCCATTGTTATTTATGATTTATTTTTCCCATCCATACCCTCCCCGAGGGGGAGGGAGCTAAGACTAGAAATTTGTTAATTATTTATTTTCTGCTATTTAATTTTGTACTATCATTTTTTTTATCAAAATAATTCCATTTCGACTCTCTTTCCTTCGGGGAGAGCTGGGGAGGGGATTAATAATTTCCAGAATATCCTTTCATTACTCCTCTTGATGAATTTCTGATAAAATCAATAATTTCATCTCGTTCAGGTGTTGCTTCCATTTCAGCTTCAATAATCCCCAAAGCTTGCGTAACGTTGTAATTTTTTTGATATAAAATTCTGTAAATATCTTGAATTTCTCTGATTTTTTCAGATGTAAAGCCTCTCCTTCTCAATCCAACCGAATTAATTCCAACATAGGACAATGGTTCTTTTGCTGCTTTTGTGTACGGTGGAACATCTTTTCTTAGCAAAGACCCTCCTGAAATCATCGCATGGTCTCCCACACTGATAAATTGATGAACTGCTGATAAACCTCCAACAATAGCATAATTACCAATAGTTACGTGTCCTCCTAGAAGAACCCCATTAACAATAATAGCATTATTTCCTACGTGACAATCATGAGCAATGTGCGCTGTAGCCATAATTAAACAGTTGTCGCCAATTACAGTTTGTCCTGATGCAATTGTCCCTCTATTGATAGTAACGCACTCTCTGATTGTACAATTGTCCCCAATAATCACAAGCGAATCTTCTCCTCCAAACTTTAAATCTTGCGGAACAGCGGAGATAACTGCTCCTGGGAATATATTACAATTTTTTCCAATTCTTGCACCTTCCATAATCGTAACATTGGATCCTATCCAAGTACCGTCTCCAATGACAACGTTGTTATGAATAGTTGTAAAGGGTTCTATTACGACATTTTTGGCGATTTTAGCACCGGGATGAACATAGGCTAAGGGTTGATTCATTTTATTTTGTTTAACCGTTTAACTGTTTAAGCGATTGATCGAATAATCGATAATCAAATCAACAAAAATTATTGTTTTTTAGCAATCTGAGCCATTAATTCCGCTTCAGCAACTAGTTTTCCGTTTGCATAAGCATTTGCTTGCATGTGACAAATCCCTCTTCTGATAGGCGTTATCAAATCACATTTAAAAATTAAGGTGTCACCGGGTAATACTTTATGTTTGAATTTGACATTGTCAATTTTCATAAAATAAGTCAAATAATTTTCAGGATCCGGAACTGTGCTTAAAACTAAAATTCCTCCTGTTTGTGCCATGGCCTCTACTATTAAAACGCCTGGCATAACTGGTGCTTCTGGAAAATGACCTACAAAGAAATTTTCATTCATGGTAACATTTTTCATCCCTACAACATGGCTCTCAGACATTTCAATGATTCTATCAATCAATAAAAAGGGTGGTCTGTGAGGCAATACCGCCATAATTTTATGAATATCCATTAATGGCTCTAGATTCAAGTCATAAACGGGAACATAATTTCTCTGTTCTATTTTTATAATTTTTGCCATTTTTTTGGCAAATTGTGTATTTACAAAATGTCCTGGTTTATTAGCAATAACTTTTCCTTGTATTTTAGTACCTATTAAAGCTAAATCACCCACTACATCAAGCAGTTTGTGTCTTGCTGCTTCATTTGGATAATGCAAAGTAAGATTGTCTAAAATTCCATTAGGTTTTACGTTAATAGTTTCTTTTCCAAACGCAACTTTCAAGTTTTCCATTGTTGCCTCCGAAATTTCTTTATCAACATAGACTATTGCATTGTTCAAATCGCCTCCTTTTATCAATCCGTTTTCTAAAAGGGATTCTAATTCATGCAAAAAACTAAAAGTTCTGGATTCTGCTATTTCAGTTTTGAAATCAGCAATACTTTTCATGTTTGCATTTTGGGTACCTAAAATTTTAGTTCCAAAATCAACCATGGCAGTTACACAATAATGATCACTTGGCATCACTAAAATTTCACTTCCTGAAGCTTCGTCAGTGAATGAAATAACCTCTTTCACTACGTAAACTTTTCTTTTGGCATTTTGTTCTTCAAATCCTGCTTTTTCAAGTGCTTCAACAAAATATTTAGAAGAACCATCCATTATAGGCAGTTCCGAAGCGTTCAATTCGATAATTATGTTGTCTAAATCACAACCAATCAGTGCTGCTAAAACATGTTCTGGAGTTTGAATTTTAACACCCAGTTTTTCTAAATTAGTCCCTCTTTGGGTGTTTACTACATAATTTGCATCTGCTTCGATAATAGGATGTCCTTCCAGATCTACTCGAACAAAAGTAAAACCATTATTCACCGGAGCAGGTTTAAAAGTCATTTTAACTTCTTTACCGGTATGTAGTCCAACTCCAGTTAGCGAGATCTCTGTCGTGATGGTCTTCTGTTTAACCATTGTTTCCATTTTTTTGGTTTAATATTTGTTTCTTTAATTCTTTTATTTCGGCAACAATTTTAGGTAAATTCTTAAAATGAACATACGATTTGCTAAAATCGTTGTATCCAAATGCCGGACTTCCTTGCAAAATTTCGTTGTCTTTTATATTTCTTCCGACGCCAGCTTGCGCCTGAATTCGGACATTATTCCCAATGGTCAGATGACCTGAAATTCCTACTTGACCACCGATTAATCCATTTTTTCCAATTTTAGTAGAACCTGCAACGCCTGTTTGAGCAGCAATCACTGTATTCTCCCCTATTTCAACATTATGGGCTATCTGAATTTGATTATCAAGTTTTACTCCATTTCTAATAATAGTAGAACCCATCGTGGCTCTATCAATAGTAGTACAAGAGCCTATATCAACGTTATCTTCAATGATTACATTACCAATTTGAGGAATCTTTGTATAAGTTCCGTCTGGATTAGGCGCAAAGCCAAAACCGTCCGAACCAATGATAGCTCCTGAATGAATCGTGCAATTGTTACCAATTACAGTTTCCGAATATATTTTTGCACCAGCGAATAAAACTACATTATTACCAACTATAACATTGTCTCCCAGAAAACAATTCGGATAAATTTTTACATTTTCACCTAAAACAACATTTTGTCCTACATAACTAAAACTGCCTAAATATAGATTATCGCCATATTTTGCACTTTGCGAAAGAAAGGAAGGTTGCTCAATTCCACTTTTATTAAGCTTAACTTGATTGTAAAATTCCAACAGTTTAGAAAACGCTCCGTATGCATCTGCCACTTTTATCAATGTAGTGGTTACAGGCGACTCTGGCACAAAAGAATCATTCACGATGGTTACTGATGCTTTTGTGGAATATATATAATTGAGGTATTTAGGGTTTGACAAAAAAGTCAACGAACCTTCAACACCCTCCTCAATTTTTGACAATCTAAAAACTTCCACCATCGGATTACCAACAACTTCTCCTTCTAAAATCCCTGCTATTTGTTCTGCTGTAAATTTCATCTTATCTGATTGTATTTCTTATAGGAATAAGATGGATCTCACTATGTAATGTCCTGATGGTATTAAAAAAAAATGTGTTAGCTCGTTTCATTGCGACAAAAATATAAAAAAATAGATTTTAAATGGCGTTTTTATAACAGTTGTTTTGGGAAACAGATATAATACTTGGTCACTAATTTAGATAATGATTTTAAATTCAGCTGATCAGATGATTCAATTACGTCCTCAATTGTGCTATCTTTTTTCAAAATTCGTATTGGTTCCGCTTCTTTGCTATAGGCTTGGTTTTTTATTTTGCCTTTAAAAATAAAATAATTGGTTTCCAATAATGAAATATTATTTTCCACTGAAAAACGTTCTTTCAATGGGTGTAATTCTTCAATCGCTACTTTTTCACTAGTTAGCTTTATTTTTAATAAATCTCGGTTTACTATCATTTTACTCAAAGAGGACAATATAAAATCATCGTGCTTTTGCCAAGATTTTAATGCTCCAATGATATCAAAATCATCTAATTGAGCAAATAAATCTAAAGTTTCAGCATCAAAATTTTCAATAGTGACTTTATTTTGCATAAAAAAGAGCAGCGGTTCACTGCAAGGTAATTGCACTCCTTTTAACGTTAATTCTTTGGCACGTTTTAAGATTTTCATCAAAATTAACTCTGCTACTAAACTCGTTTTGTGTAAATACGCTTGCCAATACATTAATCTTCTGGACATTAAGAATTTCTCAACAGAATAAATTCCTTTTTCTTCAATCACCAAATAATCGTCCACAACATTCATCATTTGGATCAATCGCTCTGAGTTGACATTTCCTTCTGCCACTCCTGAATAGAAACTGTCGCGTTTCAAATAATCCATGCGATCCATATCCAACTGACTCGAAATCAACTGCAACATGAATTTTCTGTTGTATTCGCCTTTAAAAACCTGAATAGCTAGACTTAATTGACCATTGAATTCCACATTCAATTGGTTCATGAATAATAGTGATATTTCTTCATGATGTACATCTTCAACAATGCTTTTTTCCATCGCGTGCGAAAAAGGGCCATGCCCTATATCGTGCAATAAAATCGCAATGTACAATGCATTTTCTTCTTCGGGAGAAATTGCAACTCCTTTGAAACGCAATACATCGACTGCTTTTTGCATCAAATGCATACAACCTAAAGCATGATGAAAACGGGTATGATTGGCACCAGGATATACTAAATACGATAATCCCATTTGGGAAATTCGACGCAAACGTTGAAAATAGGGATGCTGAACTAAATCGTAGATTAAGGCATTTGGAATGGTAATAAACCCATAAATAGGATCATTGAATATTTTCAGCTTATTGATTTGACTCACTATAACTTTATTTTAAGGTCAACAAATATAAGTAATTTAGATTTCAAAACAGAAATGTTCCTTGTTCTTGATTTACAGCAAAAAAAACGGAGCGTTTGTAGCGCTCCGTTGGTTTACTTTTTAAAGTTTTCTAATCCAAATATTTCTGAATTGATTTTTAGAATCATGATCTTGAAGTGAGATAACATCGTCGCCATGAGACGACGGATAATTGTGTAAACCGATGTATAGTGTCAAACCGTTTATGGTCGTGTTGTTTTGTACTAAAACACCATTTAAAAATACGGTGATTCTAGCTGGAGAATCAATTTTTCCATCCGCTTTGAATCGCGGGGCTGTATAAATTACATCATAAGCATTCCATTCTAATGGTGTTTTTACGGCATTTACTAATGGTGGATGATCTTTATAAATACTTCCCGCTTGTCCGTTGCTGTAGGTTCTATTATTGTAGGAATCCAATATTTGTAATTCATATCTGTTTTGGAAAAACACACCACTGTTTCCTCTTGCCTGTCCGCCATCTAAAACTACATCCGGTGCGCTCCATTCCAGGTGCAACTGGCAATCACCAAAAGCCATTTTAGTTTGAATAGCTCCTGAACCCGGAACAACCTCCATATAATCTTTGTCAACAATTTTCCACGGTGCAGGTTTACTGGCATCTTTTTGACTTGCCCATTGATCCAGGTTTTTACCGTCAAATAAAATAATTGCATCCGAAGGTGCATTTCCAAGCATTTTACCTGGAGTAATCACTTTTACTTCTGGTTCCCAAATTTCAGTCATTTCGGGTTTCATTTGCATTGGCGAAACCTCCGGAGGGGTGTTCACATATTTATGTTGTGCCATAGCGGCCGTTGCAGAAAATAACGCAATCAGTAGCAAAGAGTTCTTAAAGGTTTTAGATTTCATAGTTAAATTCATTTGGTTTAATAAAGTATATATATTTGGCAATTGTTCTCTTTTCAATATTAAGCAATTTTTTTTCACGAACTACTTTTTAAATTAAATATAACTAATTGAGGGTTAAACTTTAGATTTTTATTCGAAAGAAAATAAATGCTATAGAAATCGTTTTCTTAAAAATTAACATAATTTTAAGTTCGTTTAGTTCGGTAAATTACGAACTAACTTTACTTTTGCAAAAAAAATCATGGCAACAATCCAAAAAGAAAGAGAAGAACTCATCGAAATGTTCGGAATTCATTTTGAGTTATTATACAATTTACCGCCATTAGGTTCCAGAATTCTTGGTTTATTAATAGTAGATGGTTGTAAGACCGGATTAACATTTGAAGAGGTAGTCGAAAAAATGGGTGCCAGTAAAAGCTCAATTTCTACGAACTTGAATCTACTTCTAAAGATGGATAAAATAAATTACTACACTGTATGTGGTGATCGTAAAAAATATTTTAAACCGTCTCCATTCAGTGAAAGACTTTCTAATTATATCAAAATCCTTGATTTTGAAAAAAAAATAATAGACAAATTAATCACGTACCGTGAGCAAACTATTTCTTGTAAAGAAGAACAATGCAATATGGAAAATGTAAAAGCCTACAAAGCCCATGTTTGCGAAGTAGAGGAGCTTTTGATCAAAACGATAGATAAATTCAAAGAAATAGAAATCAATAATAGCAAAAATAATTAATCAATTTTAGTAAATAGTCCGAATGAAAAAGAAATATTTTATAAGTGCAATCGTGTTATCAATAAGTTTGCTCTCCTGCAAAAAAGAAACCGCTCCAACGGCTCCTCCAGTTATGTCCTACAAAGTAGTCGAAATAGGAACTTCAAATACTACTTTATTAGCGGAATATCCTGCCAGTTTAGAAGGAGTTACAGACATCGATATTCGTGCAAAAGTAGATGGATATATTGAAAAAATATATGTAAAAGAAGGCCAAGAAGTAAAAAAAGGGCAATTACTTTTTAAATTAGAGACACAAACAGCAACCCAAGAGGCTGCTGCGGCAAAAGCAAAAGTTGCTGCGGCTCAAGTGGAGGTAAATCGTCTAATCCCTTTGGTAGAGCGCAACATTATTAGTGATGTGCAATTAGAAACTGCAAAAGCAAACTTAGCTAGCGCCAAAAGTACTTTTCAAAGTATCATTGCCAGAATTAATTATGCTACTATAAAAAGTCCTGTTAACGGAATTGTAGGGACATTGCCATTACGCCTTGGAAGTTATGTAAGCAGCCAGACTGTTGAACCCTTAACGCGAGTTTCTGATGTGAGTACCATCTATGCTTATTTTTCAGTAAATGAAAAAGAACAATTGGATATCATGATGAATGCGGAAGGAAAGTCATTTCAAGAAAAAATAAACAAAATGGAGGCGGTGAATTTAGTTTTGAGCAATGGTATGCCTTACGAACAAAAGGGTAAAATTGAAACTTTTAGCGGTCAAGCCAATGTACAAACAGGATCATTTAATGTAAGAGCACGTTTTGCAAACGGGAACAAATTGTTGCGTTCAGGAGAAAGTGGAACAATACAGATTCCTACTGATTTAGAAGATGTTATTATTATCCCTCAAAACGCCACATTAGAATTACAAGACAAGCGAATTGCACTTGTTGTGGATAAAAATAACAAAGTGCAAGCAGTTCCAATTGTAGTTCGACCAGTTCCTGGAGGCAAATTTTTTGTAGTGGATAGCGGATTAAATATAAACGATAAAATACTTGTTGAAGGAGTTGGGATTGTAACTGAAGGAACCCTCATTACCCCTGAAGTTGTTGATTTTAAAACTATAATCAACCCTACAACAAAATAATTCACACACTAACTATTGAATAAATAATAAAATATGTTTTCAAAATTCATTGACAGACCGGTATTGTCAACGGTGATTTCTATTATCATCGTAATTTTGGGAGTTTTAGGGTTAATCTCACTTCCAGTTTCACAATATCCAGAAATAGCACCGCCTACGGTAACTGTATCAGCAAATTATCAAGGTGCCAGTGCCGAAGTGGTAATGAGCTCGGTGGTAATTCCATTAGAAGAACAAATAAACGGTGTTGAAGACATGACTTATATGACTTCTACATCAAATAATGATGGTTCGGCAGCCATAAATATTTACTTTAAATTAGGTACAAATCCAGATTTGGCAGCAGTAAATGTGCAAAATCGGGTTTCTCGCGCTACACCTTTGTTACCGCAAGAAGTTACAAGAGCCGGTGTCACGACTTCAAAGAGACAAAGTGATAATATTTTGATTTTATCATTGTACAGTGACAATCCCGATTACGATGATACTTTTCTTCAGAATTATGCTAACATCAATATTTTACCAAAAATAAAACGTGTAGCCGGAGTTGGTGAAGCAATGATTTTTGGACAAAAAGACTACTCCATGCGTATTTGGCTTAAGCCAGATGTGATGGGAGCTTATGGACTTGTACCTTCAGACATTACCGCTTTATTGGCGGAGCAAAATATTGAAGCTGCTCCTGGTCAGTTAGGTGAAAGTGGGGACCAATCTTTTCAATATGCTTTAAAATACAAAGGGCGTTTACAAAATGTAAAAGAGTTCGAAGAAATTATTATTCGTTCAACCGAAAACGGAGAAATCCTTAAGTTAGGCGATGTTGCCAAAATTGAGTTGGGAGCTGTCAATTATGTTAGTAATGCCTACACCAATGGAAACAAATCTATTGCCATTGCAATTGCTCAAACAGCAGGATCTAATGCACAAGAAGTAATTGAGGGTTCGTTAAAAGTACTAGATGATGCGGAAGTAAATTTCCCAAAAGGGGTAAAATATGCCACATTAATTAATGCAAACGACTTCCTAGATGAATCTATTACAAAAGTGATTCATACCTTAATAGAAGCCTTCATATTAGTATTTATTGTAGTTTTCATCTTCTTACAAGACTGGAGATCAACTTTGATTCCGGCTATTTCAGTTCCTGTTGCAATTGTGGGAACGTTCTTTTTCCTAAGTTTATTTGGCTTTACCATAAATTTACTAACGCTTTTTGCTTTAGTCCTCGCAGTGGGAATTGTGGTCGATGATGCCATTGTCGTCGTTGAGGCCGTCCATGCCAAAATGGAAGCTGGAGAACATGATCCCAAAAAAGCGGCTCACAGTGCCATGCAAGATATCAGTAGTGCGATTGTTTCCATTACGCTTGTTATGTCAGCGGTATTTATTCCAGTTTCATTTATCAGTGGATCAGCGGGCGTTTTTTACAAGCAGTTTGGAATAACTTTAGCTGTTGCGATAGTATTATCAGCTATTAATGCCTTGACACTTTCCCCGGCTTTATGTGCCATTTTCTTAAAAGAACACGATAAAAGTGCTAAGAAAAAAGGTTTTGCAGCGCGCTTTTTTACTGCATTTAATGTTGGATTTGAAACCACAACTGCTAAATATAAAAGATCTGTTGAGTTTTTTATAAAACGAAAATGGTTGGCCTTTCTAGGAATTGCAGTCTTTGCAGGGATATTTATCTTGTTATTAAATATTACTCCAAAAGCTTTTGTACCAGGTGAAGATACGGGAGCGATACTGTCCGATGTTTCTCTTCCTCCAGGTACTTCATTGGAAAGAACGGAAGAGGTTTTATTACAAATCGAAAATAAGGTAAAAGACATTCCTGAAATAAAAGAAGTGCTTCGTATATCAGGTCGAAGTTTACTAAGTGGTACCGGAAGTAACTACGGAATGGTAATCGTAAAATTGAAAACTTGGGCGGAACGTAAAGAAACGAATCAAGAAATAAATGCAGTTGTACAGGAATTATTTAAACGAACTGCTTCAGTAAAAGATGCAAAAGTACTTTATTTTGCTCGTCCTACACTTGTTGGTTTTGGTTTTACCAATGGCTTTGAATTTCAATTACAAGACCAAAAAGGAGGAACAATTTCGGAACTAAGTGAAGTAAACAATAAATTTTTGGCAGCTTTAAACAGCCGTCCTGAAATCAAATATGCGACTACTTCTTTTTCTCCAAATTATCCGCAATACCGAATTGATTTGAATGTGGCTTCCATAAAAAAATCAGGTTTAACAGTTACTGATGTTTTAGGAACGATGCAAGGATATTACGGTGGTGTTTATGCTTCTAATTTCAACAAATTTGGTAAACAGTTTCGTGTGGTTTACCAGTCTGAACCAGAATTTAGAAGTAATCCCGAATCATTAAATAAAGTGCTGGTCAGAAATAATAACGGTCAAATGGCTCCTATTTCACAATTTGTGACATTGGTAAAAGTATTTGGTCCTCAAGCAATAGAGCGATTCAATTTGTTTACTTCTGTAAAAATTACTGGTGCTCCTAACGAAGGTTTCAGTTCTGGCGATGCTATTAAAGCAGTTGAAGAAGTGGCAAGTCAAAGTTTACCTGTTGGTTATGGCTATGAGTTTTCAGGAATGACTCGTGAGGAAATTAGTGCCGGTGGTCAAACATTGTATATTTTCCTTTTGTGTTTGGTATTTGTCTATTTCTTGTTAGCTGCTCAATACGAGAGTTATATGTTGCCTTTTGCCGTATTAATTTCATTACCAATTGGTTTAGCGGGAGCGTACTTATTTGCTTATTTATTTGATGTAAGTGATAATATTTACTTACAAATAACACTAATTATGCTTATTGGATTGCTGGCTAAGAACGCCATTTTGATCATCGAGTTTTCTGTAGATTCTAGAAAAAAAGGAATGAGTATTACACAAGCTGCTATTAACGGCGCAGTTGCGCGTTTGCGTCCTATTTTGATGACATCATTTGCATTTATTTTTGGATTATTGCCTTTAATGTTAGCTAAAGGAGCTGGAGCTGTTGGGAACAACGCTATTGGAACTGGAGCAATTGGGGGAATGTTAATAGGAACTATTTTTGGAATTTTTGTGATACCTATATTATTTATTGTTTTCCAAACCTTACAGGAAAAAATTTCTACAAAACCTCTTCCTGTAGAAAATCAGGATTCAAATGTCACACTTTTAAACAAAGAAAATGAAAAATAAGTTAACCAAAATAGCTGTACTTGTTGTAAGCGCAACGGTAATGCAATCGTGCTTTGTGGCCAAAGAATACAAAAGACCGGAATTAAAAACGGAAAATTTATACCGAAACGAAATCGTTTCAACCGATACTGTTTCACTTGCCAATGTTGCTTGGAAAAACGTTTTTACGGATCCGCTTTTACAGGGATATATCAAGAAAGGCTTAGAAAATAATTTGGATATTAAAATTGCAATGCAAAATATTGTGGCGGCAGAGGCGACCATGAAACAAGGAAAAGCGGGGTACTTCCCTACTCTTTCTGCCGGTGCCGATTGGACGCATCAGGAACTTTCTAGGAATAGTCAGTTTGGCGCCTTATTACAAGACAGAAGTACCAATCAATATCAATTGACTGGAAGCCTATCTTGGGAAGCTGATATTTGGGGGAAAATAAGAAGCAACAAGCGAGCCGCTAATGCTGCTTACCTTCAAACTACAGCTGCAAACCAAGCAGTAAAAACCCAATTGATAGCTACTATTGCTGCGACCTATTATCAATTGCTTTCGGTTGATGCACAGATAAAATTAGCAGAGAAAACCTTGGTAAACAGAAACCAAAGTGTCGAAACTATTATTGCATTAAAAAAAGCGGGAAATGTAACCGAAGTTGGCGTTAAGCAAACCGAAGCTCAGAAATATGCCACTGAAATTATCATTGCCGATTTAAAGAACAGCATTATCATTCTTGAAAATACCTTAAGTATTCTTATGGGCGAAGGTTCTGCAAAAATTGAAAGAAGCACTTTTGAAAATCAATTGATGCAACCCAATATTACGCTTGGTGTACCTGCAACTTTACTTAGAAACAGGCCAGATGTGATTGCAGCAGAATACAACTTAATTTCTAATTTTGAACAAACTAATGTAGCCAAAAGTAATTTTTATCCAACATTAAAACTTACAGCATCAGGGGGACTTCAAAGTATTGATCTGAAAGAATGGTTTAGTGCTAATTCCATCTTTGCCAACATAATTACTGGTTTAACACAGCCTATTTTCAATCAGCGCCAAATTAAAACGAGATTCGAAATTGCAAAAGCCAATCAAGAAAAAGCTTATCTACAGTTTGAGCAGTCACTTTTAACCGCTGGAAAAGAAGTTTCAGATGCTTTGGCTCAATACAATAATGAGACCTATAAACTTACCGTAAGAGAAAAGCAAGTGGACGCGTTAAATAAAGCCACCGATTATTCAGATGAATTATTGACGTACGGTTTAGCCAATTATTTAGAAGTTTTGACCGTAAAAGACAATGCCTTGAATGCCGAACTAAGTTTAATAGACAATAAATTCCAACAATATAAAGCGATAATTCAATTGTACAGAGCCCTTGGTGGTGGCTGGCAGTAATGAGATTGCTTGACTAATTATTATTGATTCCTGTTTGTTTCAAAACCACTGCTTTTTGTACCGGCAGTGGTTTTGTCGTTTATAGCCTTGATGTTCCAAATTTACTTTAGATTAAATAAAATCTAAAATTTTATCTCAGAACTGCAATCGTGTCAAAATTGAATAGAATTACAAACAAGTAGATTTGTATGAGACAATCTTTTCTTTACTAAACTAGTTATAGATTAAGTTCATAAATAAACAAGCGCTAGCAACATATAAGCAATAACTTCTAAACCACTGCCTATAGTTAAATAAAAAATTGATAGTTCTTATGTTGAAAAAAACAAAATATTCTCTGATTCTATCTATTTATAAAAAAAATATAGGAAGACGCTCTTGTATTGAAAACAAGAAATCCGCAAAAAAATATAAAAAATAAAAAAAGCGATACTGTGCCATTCTTGAAAAAAGAATTACTTTAGTCGATTGGAGTGCTCTACAAAATAGAAGTGGAATTCCTTTTTATTATTCCTTATACGCTTGCAGAGGCAGTAAAACAAAAAGAGTGAAAAGAAATCGGTGTATTTGGTAAAAGGCAGGATGGCTCAAAAAAAATTAGATATTAAATTATATTTTAGAAGATGAGATTAGAAGATTTTGATAATGACGAGGATAAAGTAATCCAAGACCGATTGAAAAAAAAGACTTGGAATGAGATTAGAACCAATGATAGTTGGGCCATTTTTAAAATCATGGCCGAGTTCGTGAACGGTTATGAAAGTATGGGGCGAATAGGCCCATGTGTGAGCATTTTTGGATCGGCTAGAACAAAACCGGAGGATTCATATTATTTACTGGCAGAGAAAATTGCCTATAAAATAAGCAAAGCAGGTTACGGTGTAATTACTGGCGGTGGACCAGGCATCATGGAAGCAGGTAATAAAGGCGCACATCTTGGTGGTGGAACATCAGTGGGACTTAATATTGAACTCCCGTTTGAACAACATTTTAACCCCTACATTGACAATGACAAAAACTTAAACTTTGATTATTTCTTTGTTAGAAAGGTGATGTTTGTCAAATATTCTCAAGGTTTTGTCGTAATGCCAGGAGGTTTTGGTACTATGGACGAATTGTTTGAAGCAATGACTTTAATTCAAACAAAAAAAATAGCAAAATTCCCCATAATATTAGTAGGTAGCAGTTTTTGGTCAGGATTGATTGATTGGATAAAAACAGTCTTAGTTGAGAAAGAAAAAACCGTTCATATTGAAGATTTGGAACTTTTTAAAATTGTTGATACCGAGGATGAAGTGGTTGATGTGCTGAACAAATTCTATAAAAAATACGATTTGTCTCCAAATTTTTAAAGACAAGCAGTTTAATCCAATTTTCAAAGGCTTTTTTATGCGATTTTACTACATATAATTCCCTACGTAAAAGGTTGATTTTATGTGCTAATTTGTTATTATTCTGATGTAATATCTACTATTTTTGGACTAGAAAAACAGAAATTTATTAGACATGACTTTAAATTGTAGGATTTAGAAAAAATTTACCCCAAATTAGCCAATTATCATTATAATTGTTTGAAATTTATATTGAAAAATTTGCTAATTTGCGGTAAATAAATCGTTGGATAAACAGACAACTACTTTCATTTCTTTACATTTTAAAACAGATACTTGAAATCAATTTATAAAATTTTCCTTTTTATTCTTGTTTTATTGACTTCCATAAAACAGCAAGCACAACACCATTCTAAGATGACTGTTGATCTCAATACGGAAAATAAAACCTTGCTCATCAAGCAAGAAATCACCTTCTTCAATGAGTCAAACGATACTTTGAAATCAATTGTTTTAAATGATTGGAATAACGCCTATTCTAATAAAAATACACCATTAGCCAAGCGATTTTCAGATGAATTTTATAGAGGTTTTCACTTAGCAAAAGAGGAAGAACGAGGTAGCACCAGCAATCTTATTTTTACTGCTACCAATCAACAATTTTTATCTTGGAATAGAACAGAGGAAAACCCTGATTATGTAGTTCTACAATTACAAGAGCCATTACTTCCCCATCAAAAAATCACGTTTCATCTCTCCTATCTCTCTAAAATTCCTAGTGATAAATTTACAAAATATGGCTACAATAATAATGGAATTTTACACCTGAAAAACTGGTACTTAACTCCTGCACGTTATGAAAATAATGCTTTTGTAACCAACAGTAACAACAATTTAGATGATATTGCCAATGCCATTTCTGACTTTGAAATCGAGCTAACAACGCCTGCAGCTTTAGAAGTAACATCGGATTTAAACGTTTCAAAGGCTATTGTCGATAAAGATCTTAAAAACTACACATTTTCAGGACGAAACAGAACGGATTTTAGTATGATTTTAGAGCCTAAATCTAGTTTTGAGAGTTATAAAAACGCTTCCGTTGAGGTTCTTACTGATTTAATAAATAATAAATTAGATGGCATTCAAAAAGCAATTGTAATTGACCGAATCGTTACTTATGTAAATAATTTGATAGGGAAATACCCTAATGATAAAATTCTGGTGACCCAGACAAATTATGATAGAAATCCATTTTACGGACTAAATCAATTACCCTCGTTTTTAAGTCCGTTTCCAGATGAATTTATTTTCGAAATCAAATTTTTGAAAACTTATCTAAATGAATATTTAAAAACTAGTTTGCATTTAGATCCTAGAAAAGACAATTGGATTTATGACGGAATTCAAGTTTATACCATGATGAAATACATGGATGAACATCATCCCAATACAAAAATGATGGGAAGTGCATCCAACATTCGATTATTAAAAAGTTTTAATCTCACTAATATAGATTTCAACGGACAATACAGCTATTTCTACATGTTAATGGCACGTAAAAATTTAGACCAACCTGTAAGCTCACCAAAAAACACTTTAATTAAGTTTAACGAGCAAATTGCAAGTAAATACCGCGCTGGATTAAGTATTCGATTTTTGGATGATTATCTTCAAAATAACACTGTACCCAATAGCATTAAACAATTTTACGTTTTAAATAAGGCCCAACAAGTAGCGCGATGTGATTTTGAACATGTATTAAAATCAAATACTACTAAAGATATTAGTTGGTTTTTTAATACCATCATTGATTCAAGAGACATTATCGATTTTAAATTCTCAACCGTTGTAAAAACAAAAGACAGCATTACATTTTCAGTTAAAAATCGAACAGGAGCACCAATCCCAATTCCTATTTATGGAACAAAAAAAGGAGAAATCGTGTTCAAGCAATGGCTGGATATTGAAGAATGTGATAGCACCTTCACTATTGCCCGAAACAGCATTGATAAAATTATTTTAAATTTAAAAAATGAAGTTCCCGAATATAATTTAAGAAACAATTGGAAAAAAATTGAAGGTTTTTTTCCTAATAATCGGCCTTTAAAATTTGTTTTTATGAAAGATTTAGAGGATCCTTATTACAATCAAGTCCTCTATGTTCCTTCGATTTATTATAATCTGTATGATGGAGTAACTCCTGGAATTAGGTTGCACAACAAGACTATCTTGGAAAAACCATTTATCTTTGATGTAAATCCTTCCTACTCAACAAAATCTAAAAATTTATCAGGTTCAGCCGTATTTGTAGTCAATCAAAATTTCAGGAACAGTACTCTTTATAATGCCAGGTATTCTATAAGTGGTTCCTATTTTCATTATGCAGAAGATGCTGCCTATTTAAGATTGAATCCGTCGTTGCAATTGCGCATTCGAGAACCCAATTTTAGAGACAATAGAAAACAATTATTTTCTTTCCGACAAGTAATTGTAAACAAGGAAAAAAGTGCTTTAGTGATTGATAATTCTCCTGAAAATTATTCCGTTTTTGATGCAAGGTATATCAATACAAAAACAGAAGCTACGAATCATTTCAATATTATGACGGATTTACAAATTTCGGGAAAATTCGGAAAAATAACCGGTGAAATAGAATATCGAAAACTATTTGAGAACAACCGTCAAATTAATTTGCGTTTTTATGCAGGAACCTTTTTGTACAACAAAACCCAATCGGATTTCTTTAGCTTCGCATTGGATAGACCAACAGATTATCTTTTTGATTACAACTATTTTGGAAGATCCGAAAGCACAGGCCTTTTTAGTCAACAATATATAGTAGCAGAAGGCGGATTTAAATCTAAAATTGCCACCCCTTTTGCCAATCGCTGGATTACGAGCTTAAATGCAAGTTACAGTATTTGGAATTGGATAGAAGCCTATGGCGACATTGGTTTAATCAAAAATGCAGACACAAAAGGAAGGTTTGTTTACGATAGCGGCATCCGTCTCAATTTAGTTACAGACTACTTTGAATTGTATTTTCCAATCTATTCTAATAATGGATGGGAATTAGCACAAGATAATTACAACGAAAAAATACGTTTTATTGTTACATTTTCTCCTAAAACATTAATCAATCTTTTTAATCGAAAATGGTTCTAATCGAATATAATTATCATTATTAATTAAACTATTAGTAATAAAAGGCTATTTAAATTACACATAATAAAAAAATAAAGTTCTTTTTACTAGAATAAATTGCAATAATTAAATTCTATTTTTTTCAATGTGCTATGAAAATAGGTTGTTTTTAAGTAAATTTGCTTCATAAAGTTATACTTTTCAATTATGATAAAAGAAAAAACCAATACTGCATTGACATTTGAAGATTTCAAAATCGAAGTTTTAAAGGACTACACCACAGCCATAATAAGCAGAGAATGCAGCCTTTTAGGACGCAAGGAAGTATTGACTGGAAAAGCTAAGTTTGGTATCTTTGGAGATGGAAAAGAAGTGCCACAATTAGCCATGGCTAAAGCATTTCAAAATGGAGATTTCCGCTCTGGCTACTATCGCGATCAAACTTTTATGATGGCGATTGACGAATTAACAATACAACAATTTTTTGCAGGTTTGTATGGACATACTGATATTGAACAAGAGCCTATGTCAGCAGGAAGACAAATGGGAGGCCACTTTGCTACCCATAGTTTAAATGAAGATGGTTCTTGGAAAGACTTAACAAAACAAAAAAATTCAAGTGCTGATATTTCTCCTACAGCTGGGCAAATGCCCAGGTTATTAGGACTGGCTCAAGCATCAAAAATATACAGACAGGTAGCTGGAATTCCAAATGCTGCTAATTTTTCTAACGAAGGAAATGAGATAGCGTGGGGAACCATTGGAAATGCAAGTACGTCCGAAGGGTTGTTCTTTGAAACTATTAATGCCGCAGGGGTTTTACAAGTTCCTATGGTTATGAGTGTTTGGGATGATGAATACGGAATTTCTGTACATGCAAAACACCAAACGACAAAAGAAAACATATCCGAAATTTTAAAAGGATACCAAAAGGAACACGACACTAATGGATATGAAATCCTGAGAGTCAAAGGTTGGGATTATGCTGACTTAATTGCCACGTATGAGAAAGCTGCCGATATAGCTCGAAAAAATCACGTTCCTGTTTTGATCCATGTTAATGAATTGACGCAACCACAGGGACATTCTAGTTCTGGTTCTCATGAACGTTACAAAGATGCTGATCGCTTGGCTTGGGAAAGAGACTTTGATTGTGTTCGTCAAATGAAATTATGGATGATTGCTATAAATATAGCTTCTCCAGAAGAAATTGAAGCAATTGATGCACAAGCAAAAAAAGAGGTTTTAGAAGGTAAAAAAGCCGCTTGGAATGCATTTATAGAACCTATTGCTGAAGAGCAAAAAGAGTTGGTTTCATTATTACAGACAATAGCGGAAACCAGCAAAAACAAAGATGCCATCTTGAAATTCTCTTCTGATCTAAGTAGCATTAAATCTCCTATAAAAAAGGAAATTCTAGTAACCGCACGTAAAGTATTGCGTTTAGTACTTAATGAAAATGGCAAAGAAGTACTTTCAGAATGGATTATAGCCTATACCGCAAAAACACAAAAGAATTTTAGCAGTAACTTATTCTCAGAAACAGATTTAAATGTATTTTCTGTCGACAAAGTCCTGCCAGTTTACGCTGAAGATGCTAAGGAAGATACCGATGGACGCATGATTTTACGCGATAATTTTGACGCTATATTTACCAAATATCCAGAGGCTTTAATCTTTGGGGAAGATGCAGGAACTATTGGTGATGTAAATCAAGGGCTGGAAGGAATGCAGGAAAAATATGGTGAATTGCGTGTTGCTGATGTTGGAATTCGAGAAGCTACCATCTTGGGTCAAGGAATAGGAATGGCACTTAGGGGCTTACGTCCTATAGCCGAAATTCAATATTTAGATTATTTATTATATGCAATCCAAATCATGAGTGATGATTTGGCAACCTTACGATACAGAACGGTTGGGAAACAAAAAGCACCCTTAATTATACGTACTCGCGGTCATCGTTTAGAAGGTATTTGGCACTCAGGCTCTCCTATGGGTATGATTATCAACGCCATCAGAGGAATCCATGTTTTGGTTCCTAGAAACATGACACAAGCAGCTGGTTTTTATAACAGTTTGCTAGAATGCGACGAACCTGCTCTGGTTATTGAATGTTTGAATGGCTATCGATTGAAAGAAAAAATGCCGTTAAATTATGGCGAATTCAAAACTCCCATTGGTGTGGTGGAAACTTTAAAAGAAGGTTCAGATATCACACTGGTTTCTTATGGCTCTACCCTACGATTAGTGCAACAAGCGGCAAAAGAATTGCTTGAGGTAGGTATTGATTGCGAAATTATTGATTTACAGTCTTTACTTCCTTTTGATACAAAGCAAGACGTAGTAAAAAGTATTGCCAAAACAAATCGCTTGCTGGTAATCGACGAAGATGTTCCTGGTGGAGCATCAGCTTACATTTTGCAACAAATTATTGAACATCAAGATGGGTACAACTATTTAGACAGTAAACCTCAAACGCTCACAGCTAAAGCACACCGCCCAGCTTATGGCACAGATGGAGATTATTTCTCTAAACCCTCTTCAGAAGATATTTTTGAAAAAGTGTATCATATGATGAATGAAGTGAATCCTTCTAAATATCCAAGTTTGTATTAAAACTTAAGTATTATCTATACTAATCCTAATCGGTAACGGTTAGGATTTTTTTTTCAATATAATTTAAAAACAACGTTCTACTACATTACGGCGGTGAACAAAAGTTAAACTATATAAATCTAAAAACTAAAATCACTACTTTTAATTTCTAAAAATTACGATTATGGAAAAATATGCTTTATTAGCACGATTAGAAGCTAAGCTTGGAAAAGAAGAAGAAGTTGCCGCATTTTTAAAAAGCGCATTACCGTTGGCATTAGATGAACCAGATACCGTAAACTGGTATGGATGGCAAATAGGCGCCTCCACGTTTGGAATTTTTGATACTTTTGAAACTGAGGAAGGTCGAAAAGCGCATCTTGCCGGAAGAATTGCAGCAGCTCTGATGGCAAATGCCGGAGCTTTACTGTCTAAAGATCCTGTTATTGAATTTGTTGAATTATTAGCAGTAAAATAAAAGTGCTCTAAGGTCAAACTGCAATACAAAGAATGAATATACTTTGCTCAACCTCGCTTTTTTTTGGGAAAATGTAAATGTGTTAATGTAAATTAAAAGTTATAATGCCAGCGTAAAATTTTTAAGTTGGCATTTTTTAATTAAATTTAGTGTTTTATAAAATTTACACTAGATGAAACAATTAGAAACCCTCTTACAAGCCATTGAAAACGTTAAAGTAATAGATGCAAAAATTGACTATAAACAGTATATTCCCTTGGATTTATCAATTGCAAATGAAGCTTTTAAATCACTTAACATTGATAATGCACTAGATTTTGAAGATTATATCGAAAATTACTTAGCTGAAAATAATGCAAAAGTAGCTTATGGAGGGTACAATGAAATTAGAAGCCTGTATAAAAGAAGTGAAATTTTTAATGATACAAACACGGAAGAGCGCAACATCCATATTGGTTTAGATTTATGGATTAAAGCAGGAACTCCCGTTTTGGCAGCCGTTAATGGTTTTGTTCATAGCTTTAATTATAATACGGGCGTAGGTGATTATGGTCCAACCATAATTTTAGAACATAAAATAGAAGAACAAAAATTTTATACTTTGTATGGTCATTTATCTTTAGAAAGTATCAGTGACATTACAATTGGAGATTTTTATGAAAAAGGACAACAATTAGCCACTTTGGGCGATGCTTCCGTGAATGGTGATTATGCTCCACATTTGCATTTTCAAATTATAAAAGAAATCACAAGTAGTTTTGGAGATTATCCTGGTGTTTGCAGTAAAAAGAATCTGACTCACTATTTAGAAAACTGTCCCGATCCCAATATCTTATTAAAAATTAAATAAATCATGAAAAAATTAATTCTAGTCTTAAGTATCCTTTTACTCATTGGATGTAAATCAAAAAAAGTGGTTGCCATACCTGAGCCTGAAGTAGTAAAAACCGTAAAGTTGAGTTTGTCAGAAGTTAGTGGAAGCCAAAAAAGTAAAGCTTATGAATTGGGAAAAAGAGTATTGATGACTTGCAATACATCTAAATTCAAACCATTTACACTTAGTGAAGCTACTCCATCGGTCATTAAAAACACGACCGAGGCAAGATTAACAAAAACATGTACTCGCTTTCGTCAATATTACGGTACTTTTATTGATCTCGAATTAATTGAAGCTTTTAAAAATAACTTTGATCAATCTGTCGTTTTTCGCTATAAAGCGTCGTATTCAAAAAAAGTTGCTAACAAGGAGCTTCGGGTTACCATGGACGCAGAAAATAAAGTATCCTCCATAAAGTCGCTGGATTGGGTAAATGCGTTTCCTATGAATTAATAGGAAAAGCAATTTTCTCTTTTGTATCCAATTTTACCGTTTAAAAGTAGGTATTTGTAAATGCTATTGTTTGGAAAACTGTGGCTATTTACCTCGGATTTTGATTGTCTGTATAGCTACAGTCTATAATCTGCAGCATAATTTATTTATTTTCTGACCTTCGATTAATTCATTTTAATCCATCACCAAATTTTTTAAACTTTCAATCCAAAGAAGTGCAATGCTAATTTAATACTTGCCGTTTCTTTGGATTATGCCTTTGGAAAATTAGTCAATATTCGCATCTAATTGTAATGGTCAAAAACTGTCTACTAAAAATAAATTTAATTAAAGGTTAAATAGTGATTCTCATTTTTAGAATACAATTGGCCTCACAAAAACAAAGTGATAATTTAACAAGTATTTTATATAATTATATAACAAAAATAAATTTTGAGACTCTAAATTTAGAAATTAAATAAAACACCTCTAAATCAAGTAATAACAAAACGATGTCCTTAAGAATTAAATCAGTAGCTAAAGTCGAACTAATTTTAACGCCAGTAAAAAACAGCTTCAAGTATTGAACCCAAGACTATATTGCAAAAAGCAAGTAATTGTGTTCACTAAATTGAAATGACTGATACATTAGTTGCCTTATAAAAAAAGGCAGTAAAGACCAACCGTTTATCTGACTAATTTTATATCAAAGCGGGTCTTCCTTTGGTTATTTGTGCGAATTTAAGGAGTTATTCTTGATTGCGAATTATGTTATAACCTATTTGTAAAATTTTATAATGTATCTTTATTCCGAAAAGTTACATTTGTGCAAACTGTAAATTGAAAATATTTGAAACTATACATAAAATACATGGTAAGCAACCGCTGCAAAATGGCGGTAAAAGAAGAATTAAAAAAGCTTAAACTTCACTACATGGTTGTTGATTTAGGAGAAGTAGAAATTATGGAAAATATTTCTATGGATCAAAGACAACTATTGAAAGCGGCACTTTTAGATTCAGGGCTTGAATTGATGGATGATAAAAAATCCATGTTGATAGAGAAAATAAAGAATGTAATTATCGAGATGGTTCATCACTCTACTGAACCCATAAAAGTCAATTTTTCGGACTACTTAAGTCAAAAATTGAGTCACGACTATACTTACCTATCCAACTTGTTTTCAGAGGTTCAGGGAACTACAATAGAACAATTTATAATTTCCCATAAAACGGAACGTATAAAAGAGTTGATTATCTATGGTGAATTAAATATCACTGAAATTGCATGGAAAATGAATTATAGCAGTGTAGCTCATTTATCTAGTCAGTTTAAAAAAGTAACTGGCCTATCCCCTTCTCATTTTAAACAGTTAAAAGATAAAAGACGGAATCCAATTGAGGAAATTGGAAATGTAAATGACTAAATGAAAAGTATCAGTATGCTCAATTCCCCCGATTCAATTGAAACCAGTGTAGGTGCCTTTGTTACTATTAGTGCCGAAGGAAAAATCACTGATATTAATGAAGCGTCAATAAAAAACATAGGAATTGCAAGAGATGTAGTGATAGGAACTAATTTCTCTGATCATTTTACAGAGAAGCAGGAAGTAAAGAACAGATGGCAACACGTTTTTGAAAAAGGGTTTATTGACGACTATTCGTTAACGGTAAAGCACCAAAACGGCGAATTAACGGATGTGGTCTACAATGCATCCATATATGAAGATTCTGAAGGAGTTATCCATGGTTTTTTTACCGAAGCAACAAACAGTACCGCTCAAAAATTAGCAGCACAATATTCAAAAAGTTTAATTGAAGCCAGTCTTGACCCTCTAATTACGATAAATAGAGAAGGAAAGATCACGGATATGAATGAAGCATTAGTTCATATTACTGGTGTTAGTCGAAACGAACTTACTGGTGCTAATTTCTTCGATTATTTCACAGACAAGCACAAAGCACAAATAGTATATCAACAAGTTTTTCAAAACAATGCCATAGAAGATTACCCTTTAACGCTTCGGCATAAGGACGGCAAATTAACTGACGTACTTTTCAATGGCTCTGTTTATAAAGACAATCTTGGCAAGGTCCAAGGTGTTGTTATCGTGGCGCGAAATACAGGCGGACAAAAATGGGCTTTGGATTTACAAAATGCTAATAAAGAACTGGCGTATCAAAATGATGAAAAGGAAAAGAGAGCGGCAGAGTTAGTTATAGCAAATCAAGAATTGGCATTTCAAAATGAGGAGAAAGAGAAAAGGGCTAACGAATTAATTATTGCCAATAAAGAACTTCTTTTTCAAAACCAAGAAAAGGAAAAAAGAGCCTCAGAACTAGTGATAGCTAACAAAGAACTAGCATTTCAAAATGATGAAAAAGAGAAACGTGCTGCTGAATTAGTGATAGCTAATAAAGAACTGGCGTTTCAAAATAACGAAAAGGAGAAAAGAGCTGACGAATTAATCATTGCTAATGAAGAACTTATTTTTCAAAATTTAGAAAAGGAAAAAAGAGCTGCTGAATTAGTGATTGCCAACAAAGAATTGGCGTTTCAAAATGATGAAAAAGAGAAAAGAGCCAACGAATTAATTATTGCCAATAAAGAACTTATTTTTCAAAACCAAGAAAAAGAAAAAAGGGAAATTGTTAATAAAGAGCTTAAAGAACTTAACTACACTACAAAATTAGATTCTCAATATACACTTAGTTTAATTGAAGCCAGTCGGGATCCTTTGGTTACCATAAATACAAAAGGTAAGATTATGGACATGAATGAGGCCTTAGTAAACAGTACTGGGAAAACGCGCGAAGAACTCACAGGTTCTGATTTTTTCGATTATTTTACAGAACAACAAAAAGCGCGTGAAGTATACCAGGAAGTATTTGAAAAAGGCTGTGTTGCTGATTCACCACTTACACTGCGTCATAAGGACGGCAAATTGACTGATGTCTTGTTTAACGGTTCCGTTTATAAAAACGAAGTAGGAAATGTACAAGGCGTCGTGATTGTTGCCAGAGATATTACAGATCAAAAAAGAATTGCTACCGAATTGATTGAAGCTAGAGTTTTTGCAGAACTTGCCACAGAAATTGCAGAAGAAGCTAAAAGACGTGCAGAAAGGGCCACTATTATAGCTGAAAATGCGGTAAAAGCAAAACAACAATTTTTGTCGAATATGAGTCATGAAATTCGTACCCCGATGAATGCGATTATTGGTTTTACCAAAGTGGTACTGAAAACAGATCTGACGCTGAAACAAAAAGAATATTTAGATGCTATCAAAATGAGTGGAGATGCATTAATCGTACTCATAAACGACATATTAGACTTAGCAAAAGTTGATTCCGGTAAAATGACATTTGAAAAAACCCCTTTCAAATTGAATTCTTCGGTAGCTGCCATGCTGCATCTGTTTGAACCTAAAATTCAAGAAAAAAATTTAAAATTAATTAAAGAATACGATCCTAAAATTCCGCAAGTTCTAATTGGTGACCCAGTTCGTTTGCATCAAATAATTTTAAATTTAGTTAGTAACGCAGTCAAGTTTACATCCAAAGGAAAAATTACCGTAAGCGTCAATTTAATACATGAAGATGTTGATACAGTAATTATTGAATTTGCTGTCACGGATACCGGTATCGGAATACCAGAAGACAGAATCGGAAAAATATTTGAAAATTTCCAACAAGCATCCAGCCGAACTTCAAGGTTGTATGGAGGAACAGGATTAGGTTTAGCCATTGTCAAACAACTCATAGAAACACAAGGAGGAACTATTCGTGTCCGGAGTGTGGTAGGTAAAGGTTCTACATTTAGTTTTACATTAAGTTTTCAAAAGACAAATTCTGATGCTGAAATGGGAAATGAGTTTATTGAATTGGATACCGAAATAAAAAACATAAAAATTTTAGTTGTTGAAGATATTCCATTGAATCAATTGCTAATGAAAACACTTCTTGATGATTTTGGATTTGAGCGTGACATTGCCGAAAACGGTAAAATAGCAATCGAAAAATTAAAAGATAAGGAATATGATGTCATTTTAATGGACTTGCAAATGCCAGAAATGAACGGATTTGAAACAACAGAATACATTCGAAATATACTGAAATCAAAAATACCAATTATTGCTTTAACAGCAGATGTGACTACAGTAGATTTAGCTAAATGTAAAGCAGTGGGAATGAATGACTATCTTGCAAAACCCGTGGATGACCGCCTGCTATACAGTAAGATAATTGGACTCTTAAAAAAAAACATTCCTAGTGCCATAAATATTGAACGTGTGAAAGAAGAAGAAGTTATAGTAAAAAAAGTAAAGTGCATTAATCTGACGTATTTGAAACAAAGAACAAAATCAAATCCCGTTTTAATGGAAGAAATGATCAAACTCTATTTAACCCAAACACCAGCTATAATAAAAACAATCAAAGAAAGTTTAGCTAACAAAAATTGGAATTTAGTAAGCGCTGCGGCACATAAAATGATTCCGTCCTTTGCAATAGTGGGAATAAGTCCTGTTTTTGAAAACATAGCAAAAAAAATTCAGGAGATAACAACAGCACCAGAAAACATAGAAGAAATTAAAGCTTTAGTTCAACAACTTGAAGAAGTTTGTGAGCAAGCGTGTAGTGAATTAGAAGAAGAATTAAACATAATTAAAAATACCATAAAATGAACGACAACAAGAAAGTAAAAATATTTCTAGTAGATGATGATGTCCTATTTTTAAAATCTTTAGAAATTGAATTTTTAGAAAATGCTGATTTTATAGTAGAAACGTATCCTACAGGAGAACTTTGCATTGCAAACTTATCACACAATCCGGATGTAGTAATATTAGATTATCAGCTAGATGGTATTGTAGAAAATGCGATGAACGGTCTTGAAACTTTAGATAAAGTTAAAACTTATAATCCAGAAATCCCTGTGGTTATGCTTTCATCCCAAGATAAAATTGAAGTGGCTATTAACTGCATGCACCACAAGGCATTTGATTATGTAGTGAAAAGTGAAACTGCTTTTGTTCGCTTGCAAAAAATAATCACTGCTATTTTTAAATACCAAAAAATGGAAAAAGAATTAAATTGGTATATGGATCGAATGTAAAGTAATTACACAAGTACTACTTCCCAACTCATTTCTAATTAGATTAATCACACTTAAATTTGGTTCTATTAAAACCAATATTATTTAAGAAAAATGCAGTATAAAGACACATCAGATCTGGAGATTTCATTGCTATTAGAAGCAATCTATCGGAAATATGGGTACGATTTCAGAGAGTATTCGCAAGCGCATATTAGGCGTCGAATACTGAATAGAATGGCACTTTCTGGCTTTGAAGATATAGCTCAAATGCAATCTATGGTTTTAAATAATGTACCATTCGCTTCAGAACTCTTACAAGATTTATCAATAACGGTAACCGAAATGTTTCGCGATCCTGCATTTTATAGATCATTACGAGAAAAAGTGATTCCTATTTTAAAAACCTATCCTTTTATAAAAATATGGCATGCTGGATGTGCTACAGGAGAGGAAGCGTATTCGATGGCAATTCTATTGCAAGAAGAAGGTTTGTATGATAGAACGACAATATATGCTACTGATTTTAATCAGCTGGCGTTGAATCGTGCTAAAGAAGGTATTTTTTCGAATAAATTAATTAAAGAATACACTTCTAATTATCAATTATCAGGAGGAAAAGAATCTTTTTCAAGTTATTATACTTCACATTACGATAATGTTATTATGAATCAATCTTTAAAAAAAAACATTGTTTGGGCCAATCATAATTTAGTAACTGATAGTGTTTTTGCCGAAGTACATTTAATATTATGCCGGAATGTCTTAATTTATTTTGATCAAAATTTACAAAATAAAGTTCAAACTCTTTTTTACAATAGCCTGATAAATGGAGGTATTTTATCGCTGGGATCTAAAGAAAGTATTCGGTTTACCGATTATTTTGAACATTATAGTGAATTAGACCTTAAACAACGAATATTTAAAAAGAAATACTAAAAATGCAGTACGAAGCAATTGTTATAGGAGTTTCTTCTGGTGGTATGAATGCTTTGAAAATTATATTCGCAGCTATGCCGGCACATTTTAGTATACCCATGATTATTGTGCAACATCTAGGTGATCAATCTGACGGTCAATGGATTACTCTTTTTAATGATAAAAGTCAGCTTGAAATCAAGGAAGCAGATGAAAAAGAAAAAATTGAAAAAGGCACCATTTATATTGCTCCTCCTAATTATCATTTGTTGATAGAAAAAGACAAAACCTTTTCCCTCACTATAGATGAACGCGTAAATTATGCAAGACCATCTATTGATGTGTTATTTGAGTCGGCCGCTGAAGCCTATAGAAACAAATTAATTGGAATAGTACTCACTGGCGCTAATAATGACGGTACAAAAGGCATCAAGCGAATACAAGAATGTGGTGGTCTAACTATAATTCAGGACCCAATAACTGCAGAATCAGCCTATATGCCAAAGGCGGCAATTGCAACTATTGAACCCAATTTTATAGGGTCATTAGACGATATCGCCGAATTTTTAATAAAAATAGAACAACAAAAGAGATAATCAAAATCAATTTTACAACGAACAAAATGAAAATGACCCTTGGTAAAAAAATAGCGACAGGATTTATTGCTTGTGCAATAGTACTTTTAGGAGTGGCAATTTTCTCCTATAAAAATAGCGAAAAATTCATCGCCTCTAATACCTTGGTCAATCATTCCAATTCTGTTTTGTATGAATTCGAGCAAATTTTGATGTTAACTGTTGATGCAGAAGCAGGAATTCGAGGCTATGTAATTACTGGAAATGATGATTTTTTAATCCCTTTTACCTCTGCCAATGTCAATATAAGTGCTCAACTCAATAAAGTAAAAGAATTAACAAAAGACAATCCCAACCAGCAGAAGAATATTGAAGAGTTAAAGAAGCAAACTAAAATGCGTTTTGATAATTTTAGGAAATGCATCGCTCTTCGTAAAAAAGATTATACACTAGCCCAAGAATTTGTTGCTTCTGGGGAAGGAAAACAGATCCAAGATGAAATCAGAAATTTAGTTGATCAGGCTCAGGAAACTGAAAATCTCTTACTTACAGAAAGGATTCAAGCCAGTGAACAAGATGCTAGTAGATTTAACATTGTATTTGCTATTTTATTGTTAATCATTACTTTAATTCTTGTAGTAGTTTATAATATAGTGACTACCAATTTAAAAGCACTAAAAAAATCCGAATTAGAAACGGCTAGCAAAAACTGGTTGCTTACAGGAAACGCGATGCTCAATGAAAAATTAATAGGTGACCAAAGTATGATCGAATTGGCAAACAATACTATTAGCTTTTTATGTTCCTATCTCCAAGCCAACATAGGCGCCGTTTATTTATTAGATGAAAAAGAAAATACTCTTTTACTGAGTGGAAAATTTGCTTTTACACCTGCAAATGAAGCTAAAGAAAACTTTAAGTTGAACGAAGGATTGATTGGACAAGCTGCTTGGGAACAAAAACAACTTTTGTTTACAGCCATTACTGATGATCAAATTCGCATTACTTCTACCGTGCTAAATGCCAAACCAACAAATGTTCTGATTACTCCTTTTTTATTAGATGGAAAAACAAAAGGAGTGATAGAGATTGGAAAGCTTACTGATTTTACCGAAACTGAAAAGGAATTTATTGCTGTTTCTATGAGTAGTGTAGCAATAAGTGTGAATACGATTCAACAAGCCGAAGAAAAGGAAAAAAGAGCTGCGGAGTTGGCTGTAGCCAATACAGAACTTGCTTATCAAAATCAAGAAAAAGAAAAACGAGCCGCAGAGCTGGGAATTGCTAATAAAGAATTAGCATACCAAAATGAAGAAAAAGAAAAACGAGCAGTCGAGTTGTATTTTGCTAATAAAGAACTTTCTAATCAAGCTGAAGAACTTCAAATACAACAAGAAGAACTTAGACAATTAAATGAGGAATTAGAGCAGCAAGCACAAAATCTTAAGCAACAACAAGAGGAATTGCAAATGACTAATGAAGAACTGGAAGAGCAAACGCAATCATTAGAAGAGCGAAACAAGGAAGTAGAGGCTTCTAAAGATAATATTGAGAAGAAGACAAAACAACTTGAAATTAGCAGTAAGTATAAGTCGGAATTCCTTGCTAACATGTCGCATGAACTAAGAACACCACTTAATAGTTTGCTTATTTTGTCCAAAGATTTATCAGAAAACAGAAAGAAAAACTTAGATGAAGTTCAGGTTGAAAGTGCTGAAATTATTTATAAAAGTGGTCATGATCTTCTTGTATTAATAAATGAAGTACTAGACCTCTCTAAAATTGAAGCAGGAAAAATGTCTATTAATGTTGAAAAAGTATTCTTGAAAAATTTCACAGACGAACTACTGCTCAATTTTAATCATCAAGCAGAACAAAAAGGATTGCTACTCACCTGCCAATTAGCTACTAATTTACCTGAATTCATTCACACCGATTTACAGCGTTTGAATCAAATATTGAAAAACTTGCTGTCTAATGCTATTAAATTCACAGAAAAAGGAAGTGTAAACATACATATTGACCCAGGCACTGAGACTACATTAGTCCTATCGGTTTCTGACACGGGTATTGGAATATCAGAAGACAAACAAGCTGCAATATTTGAAGCTTTTCAACAAGCCGAAGGCGGTACTTCAAGAAAATATGGCGGTACAGGATTAGGACTTTCAATTTCTCGCGAACTTGCAAAACTATTAGAAAGCGAGATTAGAGTAACGAGCAAACCGGAAGAAGGATCTACATTCTCACTCCACATCCCGCTAGAAATTCATCCTGAACAAGAGCCTACTTCTTCAACAGCAACACAATCTTTACGCTATATTCCACGTACTGAAAATAACGTAAACTTTCTCAATTATAAAACAATTGACGATGATAGAGACACCATAAACGCTACTGATAAAATTGTACTCATTATTGAAGACGATCGAAATTTTGCAGGAATCCTTTTAAAACAGGCCAACAAAAAAGGATTCAAATGCTTATCCGCAGCCAGCGGTGAAGATGGTTTGATACTTGCTTCAAAATACTTACCACAAGCTATCATCCTTGATATGGGCTTACCAGGAATCAATGGGAAACAAGTTTTGCAGGAATTAAAAGCAAATCCTATGGTACGGCATATTCCAGTTCATATTATTTCGGCAAACGATCGTTCCCTTGAACCAATAAGAGAAGGTGCCGTAGAATATTTAATGAAGCCCATCTCTAAAGAAGGTTTAGAAGAAGCTTTCAACCGAATTGAAAATTTTGTCAATAGAAAAATAAAGAACCTTTTGATTATAGAAGACAGCGAGAATTCTAGAAAAGCAATGAAAATACTCATTGGAAATGGTGATGTAAAATGTTTTGAAGCAGAAACAGGTAAGGAAGCCTTGGAAATTTATCAGGAAAATCAAATCGATTGTGTAATACTGGACATTGGTTTGCCAGACATGAGCGGATTTGATCTTATTCAAAAACTGGAGGTTATTAAAGGGCACAGCATGCCTCCTATTATTGTCTATACAGGAAAAGAACTTACCAAAGAAGAAAATAATCTACTTCATAAATATGCAGAGAGCATTATTATAAAAGGAATAAAATCCGAAGAACGATTACTGGACGAAACGGCTCTTTTTCTGCACCGTACTATTAGTAATTTGCCCAAATCAAAGCAAATAATGATTAATAGTTTGCATGATAAAGACACCATATTTCAATCAAAGAAAATACTTTTAGTAGATGATGATATGAGAAATGTTTTTGCATTATCTAAAATATTACAAGAACGAGGAATCGAAGTCATCAAGTCAGAAAACGGCAAAAACGCTCTAGAGATGCTAGCTACACATCCTAACATTGATTTAGTTTTGATGGATATTATGATGCCAGAAATGGATGGTTATGAAGCAATGAAACGAATACGATCTCAAATGAAGTTCAAAAAATTGCCTTTAATTGCACTTACCGCAAAAGCCATGAAAGATGATAAACAAAAATGCATTGATGCTGGAGCCAACGATTATATTACAAAGCCAATTGATATAGAACGCCTCTTATCTTTGATGCGCGTATGGTTAAGTAAATAATATAATGCTATAGAGCAGGATCTGCATCGAAAGATAATAAGCTTATTTTTTTGTTAGAACTTCAAAATTCGTTTTAGAGTATTTAACATTCAAACATTTATTTTACAATAAAAATGAAAATAAACAGCCCAGTCAAAATTTTAATGGTAGATGATTTACCTGAAAACTTATTTGCTTTAGAAGTAATTCTGTCTAATGAAAATTATTTATGTGTCAAAGCAAATTCAGGGAATGAAGCCTTAAAAATTCTGCTGCACCAGCAAGATTTTGCCATCATTTTAATAGATGTTCAAATGCCAATGATGGACGGGTTTGAAACAGTAGATTTAATTCGCCAAATCGAAAAGCTAAAACATGTTCCCATTATTTTTTTAACAGCCAGTATCGATAATTCTTCACAAATCTTTAAGGGTTATCAAGCAGGTGCCGTAGATTATATGATTAAACCACTTTCGCCAGAAATATTAAAAGCAAAAGTGGCTATTTTTGTGGATTTACATGAAAAGAATCAGGAATTATTAGTTCAGGCAGAACAACTGAAAAAACTAAATACCGACCTTACTGCTGAAAAACTACTGTCAGAATATTCCCTTAGTTTAATAGAGGCAAGTCATGATCCTCTATTTGCTATTAGTCCAGAAGGAAAAATAACGGATATGAACAATGCCTCCGTAAAAGCAACGGGTGTATCTCGCAAAAAATTAATAGGCACTGATTTTTTTGATTATTTCACAGAACCGCAAAAAGCGCGAGAAGTGTATCAAAAAGTGTTTGAAAAAGGACTCATAACAGATTATCCGTTGATCCTCCGCCATAAGAAAGGAACGATGATTGACGCGCTATTCAATGGATCAGTGTATCAGGATGACAAAGGGGAAGTACTAGGAGTAGTAGTTGTAGGCCGTGATGTTACGGATCAAAAAAGAATCGCAACGGAGCTAGTTGAAGCCAGAGTTTTTGCCGAATTAGCTACAGAAATTGCAGAAGAAGCAAAAATAAAAGCAGAAAGTGCTACTCTTATTGCTGAAAATGCAGTGAAAGCAAAACAGCAATTCTTGTCTAATATGAGCCACGAAATTCGGACTCCTATGAACGCAATTATAGGATTTACAAAAGTGGTCTTAAAAACAGATTTAAATGGTAAACAAAAAGAATATTTAGACGCAATTAAAATAAGTGGAGATACATTAATTGTACTTATCAACGATATTCTGGATTTAGCAAAAGTAGATGCAGGTAAGATGACGTTCGAAAAAACACCTTTCAAAATGAAATCTTCTATTTCAGCCATTCTTCATTTATTTGAGACTAAAATTGTGGAAAAAAACATAAAATTAGTTAAGGAATATGACAATAAAATTCCCGCTGTTTTAATAGGAGACCCTGTTCGTTTGCACCAAATTATTTTAAATCTTGTTAGTAATGCTGTTAAATTTACTAAAAAAGGAAAAATTACAGTAAGTATAGATTTATTATATGAAGATGAAGCTAAAATAATTCTAAAATTTGCGATAGCAGATACAGGAATTGGAATTTCCGAAGAAAAAATAGGATCTATATTTGAAAATTTTCAGCAGGCAACCAGCGGAACTTCAAGATTATATGGTGGCACTGGACTTGGTCTAGCAATTGTGAAGCAATTAATAGAGCCACAAGGCGGTAGCATTCGTGTAACAAGTACGTTAAATGCGGGTTCAATATTTAGTTTCACATTACCTTTCCAAAAGACAAATGCCGATGCAGAACTTGAAAACGAACTAAATGAAATCCATTCAGAGATGAAAAATATAAGAGTATTAGTGGTCGAAGATATTGCACTGAATCAATTGCTAATGAAAACACTTTTAGATGATTTTGGATTTATCAGCGACATTGCTGAAAATGGTAAAGTAGCTATTGAAAAGCTACAAAAACAAGAGTATGATGTTGTACTTATGGATCTGCAGATGCCAGAAATGAATGGTTTTGAAGCTACGCAATACATTAGAAATACGCTAAATTCTACTGTACCCATAATTGCATTAACCGCTGATGTTACTACTGTTGATGTAGAAAAATGCGCAGCGTCGGGAATGAATGATTACCTAGCTAAGCCTGTCGATGAAAAACTTTTATATAGTAAAATAGTAACTATTGTAACAACAGCCCAACCTGATAAATTTATAAAAAAATGCAAGGAAAATAAGAATTTTGAGGTAAAAAGAAAATACACTGACCTGAACTATTTAAAACAGCGGACCAAATCAAATCCAAAACTAATGATGGAAATGATTTCATTATATTTAGCTCAAACTCCACCGTTACTGCATACAATGGTACAAAGTTTAGAGCAGGAAAATTGGACTTTATTAGATGCTGCCGCCCACAAAATGCTACCCTCTTTTTCAATAATGGGAATCAGTCCAGATTTTGAAACGGTAGCAAAAAAAATTCAGAACTTTGCAAAAGACCAAGAAAAAAATGAGGAAATACAAAGTTTGGTACTGCAACTGGAAACCGTTTGTTTACAGGCATGTGCTGAGTTAGAGGAAGAACTTCTGCTACTCAAAAATAACATCTAAAATCTATTTATTCTTATCCACATTCAATATTTATTGGTCTACAGGTTTATAAATCATAATTATTTTATCCTTTTACAAAACATATTTCCTTATATTTAATGAATATTTTTTAAGCTTTTTAATGTGTGAGGTATCCTGAATTACTGGATAAAAAAAATTTATAGCCAATCTCATAACTATAAAATAACAATACATATTTAATATTATGAAATTAGCTCAGAAAGTCACTTCAAATAAATTAAGCCCGGAAAAAGAAGTAAAAAAAAATTCTTTTCCCGTGGTAGCCATCGGTGCATCAGCTGGAGGACTGGAAGCGTTTAGTATTTTACTTAAAAATCTATCGGTAAATACTGGCATGGCCTATATCTATGTTCAACACCTAAGTCCTGACCATAAAAGTTTACTGACTGTAATTCTTTCTAAGATTACGAAAATGAAAGTCCAGGAAATTGATAACATGGAAAAGATGGAACCAAACAATGTATATGTAATTCCACCCAATAAAGTAATCGAAGTAGTTAATGGGCATATTCAGTTGCACCCACGCATAAAAAAAAGCAGCCCTACGCTCTCAATAGACTTTCTTTTTTCCTCACTTGCTGAAACCCATAAAGCAAATGTCATTGGAATCATACTTTCAGGTTATGCCAGTGATGGTATGATGGGCCTCAAAGCCATTAAAGATGCTGGAGGCATCACTTTTGCGCAAGATGAAACGGCTCAAGCTAATAGTATGCCAAACGCAGCAATTTCTACGGGAGTGGTAGACTATATTTTACCACCTCTAGAAATTGCCCGTAAAATAGTTCAACTTAGTAAAAAAGGAATACCTACAACAGAGAGTCAGGACAAAGAAAGCAAAGCAGAGGAAGGGTCTCTTAATAATAACAATTACGATATAAATTCAATTTTTGAACTTTTACTCAAAGAAACGGGAGTGGATTTTAGTCATTATAAAATGCCCACCATTAAGAGAAGAATAAACTATAAAATGACTCAATATGGAATAAAGTCGATAGAAGAATATGTAAAACTTTTACTTCAAAAAAATAATGAAATTGAAATTCTCTACACGGATTTATTAATAAATGTAACTAGTTTTTTCAGGGAAAAAGGAACTTTCCAATTTTTAAAAACTAATTTATTAACAAAACTTTTAAAGAATAAAACTGCTGATGATACGCTACGAATATGGGTTCCAGCATGTTCTACAGGTCAGGAAGCCTATTCTTTTGCCATGATTATAGCCGATTTGCAGGAAGAAAAAACAAATACAATTGCTGTTCAAATTTTTGCCACTGATTTAAGCGAAGAGGCTATAAGAAAAGCCCGTGTTGGTGACTATTCTCAAAGTGATGTCGAATCCATACCTAAAAAATATTTAAATCGATTTTTCACAAAAACAGGTGAAAATTACCGCATTGTTAAAGAGCTAAGGGAAATGTGCATATTTGCGCCACACAATATTCTACGCGATCCTCCTTTTTCGCGAATGGATCTAGTAAGTTGTTGTAATCTTCTAATTTATTTTGATTCTGCCGCGCAAAAGAAAGTTTTTGCATCCTTACATTTTGCTTTGAATGATATTGGATATTTGATACTTGGCAAAGCCGAAAGCATTGGGACAACATCACAACTTTTCACATTAGTTAACAATAAATTTAAAATCTATTCTCGAAAAAATAATTTGGGAGTTCGAAAGATACTTGAATTAACACCACGTTTTACACGCACTACTATGTCTAATAAAAAAGTAAACACTACCTCTAAAAACATAAGTGTCAATCAAGAAAGTATAGAAAATGCTATTGACGCTGAACTTCTTTCTAATTACATGCCAGCCTGCGCTGTGGTGAACAAAGACATGGAAATACTCCAGTTTAGAGGACCGGTCTCCTCCTACTTAGAGCATTCATCCGGTAAAGCCAGTCTAAATATTTTTAAAATGGCCAAGCCAGAATTTGCTTTTGAACTCCGGAACGCGATTAATAGAGTTATAGAAACAAAAAAAACAGTATCTAAATCAGGCATAGAAATCAAAATTGAATCCGTTTTAAGGTTGATGTCTTTTGAGGTGCGCCCACTTAAAATTGAGTGGGACGAACCCTTACTTCTGATTGTTTTTAAACCGCAGGAACTAGTAGAAAAAATTAATGAATCTGACGTTGATGGAACAAGCAATGCTAAACTCAAAGATTTAAAAATAAAAAAACTGACGGAGGAACTCATTGCTACTCGCGCTGAAATGATTACTATTGTTAAAGCCCAAGAAAATATTTATGAGGAATTACAAGCTGCAAATGAGGAAATCGTTTCGTCAAATGAAGAATTCCAGACTTTAAATGAAGAATTGGAAACCTCAAAGGAAGAAATTGAAGCCACTAACGAAGAACTCATTTTTACCAATCAGGAATTACAAATGCGCCATGATTTATTAATAGAATCACATGCCTATTCTGAGGCTATTATTGCCACCATACATGAACCTATGCTTGTTTTAAATAAGGATTTTCATGTAATATCCGCTAATAAATCTTTTTACAAAAAATTTCTAGCAGATAAAAAGGAAACCGAAGGAAAACTATTATTTGATTTAGGTGATAAACAATGGAACATTGCAAAACTTCGTGAAGTACTAAATGATATCCTTTCTAAAAATAATAGTTTCGAAAATTTTGAAGTAACCCACACCTTTTCTAGCATTGGAGAACGAATAATGTTACTTAATGCGCATTTGATTGTTCAAAAAACAAACAGCAAACCACTCATTCTTTTGGCTATTGAAGACATAACGGATCGGTCTCGATATTATCTCAAAGAAAAATATTCACTTAGTCTTATAGAAGCAAGTCTTGATCCTCTGACAACAATAAACAATGAAGGAAAGATTACTGATATGAACAGGGCAACTGTAAATATAACGGGATTGTCACGAGAGAAATTAAAAGGAACTGATTTCTTTGGCTATTTTACAGAGCCTGAAAAAGCTCAAGCTATTTATAAAGAAGTCTTCGCTAAAGGTTTTATCACTAATTCTCCAATTAAACTTCGTCACAAGAGCGGAAAACTTACTGATGTGTTATTAAACGGCTCCGTTTATAAAGATGACCAAGGTACTGTATTAGGAGTGGTTATTGTGGCAAGAGATGTAACGGATCAAAAAAGAATTGAAGCTGAATTAATAGAATCAAAAGTATTTGCAGAGTTGGCAACTTTAACCGCAGAAGAAGCAAAAATTAAAGCCGAAGAAGCGACAAGAGCTGCAGAGGACGCTGTAAAAGCGAAGCAACAATTCTTATCCAATATGAGCCATGAAATTCGGACTCCGATGAATGCAATTATAGGATTTACCAGCGTGCTTTTAAAAACTGAATTAACCACTAAGCAAATAGAATACTTAAACGCCATACAATTAAGTGGTGATACTTTGATCGCATTAATAAACGATATTCTTGATTTAGCAAAAGTAGATGCTGGAAAAATGGTTTTCGCAAAAAAATCATTCGAAATGGACGTTTCAATAGCCTCAATGCTCCAATTATTTGAAACAAAAATTCAAGAAAAAAATTTAAAACTGGTCACTCACTATGACAAAAAAATACCCAAACTCGTTTTGGGAGACTCCATCCGATTGCACCAGATTATTTTAAATCTCGTTAGCAACGCTGTTAAATTTACTTCTAAAGGCACTATTAAAGTCAGCACTAACTTATTGTTTGAAGATGCTGATAAAGTAATAGTTGAATTTGTAATTGCTGATAGTGGCATCGGTATTCCTGAGGATAATATAGATTTAATATTTGAAAATTTTCAACAAGTTAGTAATGGATCTTCCAGCAATTATGGAGGTACGGGTTTAGGATTAGCCATTGCGAAACAATTAGTAACATCACAAGGAGGCAGCATTCGTGTCAAAAGTAAAATAAATGAAGGCTCCACATTTAGTTTTACGCTATCTTTTCAAAAGACAAAAGGCAATACCGAGAAACAAACTAATTTAATTGAATCCAATACTTTATTAAAAAACGTAAAAGTTTTGGTGGTTGAAGATATGCCACTCAATCAATTATTGATGAAAACAATTTTGGATGATTTTGGTTGTGATCGTGAAATTGCTGACAATGGAAAAATTGCTATCGAAAAACTGGAAAAAAAATCATACGATATTATTTTAATGGATCTTCAAATGCCAGTAATGAACGGTTTTGAAGCTACAAAACACATTCGGGAAATCATGAAATTAGACACCCCAATTATTGCGCTTACGGCTGATGTTACGACAGTAGATTTGGAAAAATGCAAAGGTGCGGGAATGAATGATTATATCGCCAAGCCCATTGATGAAAAATTATTGTATTCTAAAATTGTCGAACTGATACAATAAATTCTATATATTTTACTCAATAAATTTAGAATATTAAAGTGAAATTTTTAATAAAAATGTTAATTAGATTCCTAAATAATCCTCTTTTATGCTGAAGTGTGAATGATATAACTTTTATTAACAATTGTATAACACTTGCAAGAGCCAATCAAAATATATTTGTAATATAATTGGTGTACGGTGAAAAGTCATGCTAGTTAATTTAAAGGTTCGCTTATAAATCAATCGGTTTTTAAACAAACTTTTAAAGAAAGTATTAATCTTAAAATTAAAAATCATGAATCTTAAAAGAATCTTTGGGGCGTTATTAACAGCTCTTGGAATAGGTGGTCTTATCTACACAGCAGTTATCTTTGCTGGAACTTCAGGTGGAACGACAGATGTTAAATCGTTAATCATATATGGAATATTAGGAATTATTTTCTTTGTATCTGGAATTAGCTTAGTTCGTACAACAAAAGACGAGTCATAATTGTATTCTTTTACAAAATATAGGATTTAGAGTAAAATCTAGTGTCGGACTGCAATTAAATTGTACTATATTTTGAGTGAAACTCATAAAATGAATCTTTTAGATTAGTATTTTTCAAGTTATACCCAGTAAAATATTTCATTGTAAGAAACAGGATTAAAGACAGAATGAAATAGAATCTTTTTCGTTGGAAAAAGGGTTAAAGAATGGGTGTAATTTGCATTCAAAACTAATTTCAAGACAATAAGCACATCCTCTCTGGTTTATAATCAGAGAGGATTTTATTTTCATATCAATCCTATTTTATTTATTATTTCAGTACATCCTTTTATTATCAATAAATAACGTAACCTCCTATTTTTAGTAGTACACTCCATTTTACTGAGGTCTTAAGAAATACCCTATTTATCTGTAAAATCCAACTTAATTAGTACCAGACAAAGAAAAGGATTTATATTTTATGAAAAATATTGTTTACTTAAGGTCTACAGAATTGTAAAAATGTAAAGCTCTTACCAAAGAAACAATAGGCCAAATTACCATTACAACTTTAAAAAATCATACCGGATTTAAAGATCATTTTCCTCTAGAAAATGAAGTAAAGCACCACTACTACATTAGTTTATTATGTTGCTACCTGTGAATATTGCAATTCCTTTCTAATATTGTGTAATGATTTTGGGATTGTAAAAACGAACTTTACATTATTCAATTGAATTGCTGTCTAAAACCATTAGCACATGAAAAATAGTGTCAATAAAGCCGATAAAAAAATAGTTTTGCAAAAAGAGAAAGGAATTTTAAACGAATCCGCTCTGGAAACTAAAAAAGAATATCGCAATATTTTTGTAGAGGAATTAAAAGAAATTTACTTTTCAGAAAAAGCACAAATAATCTCCATTCCGATATTGATAAAAAATGCGGCTACCGAAGAATTAGCTACTGCACTCCAAGTCCACCTACAATTTACAGAGGAACATATTAAGCGTCTTGAAGATTTTTTTAATTCAATCGGTGAAGCAAACATTATTTTGAAATATGAAGCAATGTATGGCTTATCCTCATCCCAAAAACCACAAAATAAAATCAATTAATAATTCTAAATAAATAAAAATGGCTATTCAAACTGTTAATCCTTATACCAATAAAGTCGAGCGTACTTTTGATGAGATGACTGAAAAAACTGTTGATTTGTTGATTACTCAATCCGCAAAAGCATTCACTTCTTGGAAAGAAACGAGCTACGAGGAACGTGCTCAAATATTGCATAAAGTAGCTGCTTTAATGCGAGAGAAAAAAGAACATTTAGCTTCACTAATAACTTCCGAAATGGGTAAATTAATTGCTCAATCTGAAGGTGAAATTTTGTTAAGTGCTGCTATTTTTGATTATTATGCTACTAATGCAAAGACCTTTTTGGCTGACAAGCCCCTAGAACCTGAAAATGGAAGCGCTTACATTAAATCCAGTCCGATAGGCGTGATATTAGGTGTCGAACCATGGAATTTCCCTTTCTATCAAGTAGCAAGATTTGCCGCTCCTAACCTTATGGTAGGAAACACTGTCCTAGTAAAACATGCCTCCATGGTACCACAATGCGCAGTTGCAATTGAAGAATTATTTAATGAAGCTGGTGCACCTAATGGAATTTATACTAATTTGTTTATTTCTGGAAAAAGAGCATCAGCTTTGGTTTCTGATAAAAGAATTAAAGGAGTTTCACTAACAGGAAGTGAAGCAGCTGGCGCCAGTATTGCGGCTGAAGCTGGACGCTATTTAAAAAAATCAGTTTTGGAATTGGGTGGTAGTGATGCTTTCATAATTCTGGAAGATGCTGATATTGACAAAACAGTGGAATGGGCAGTGGTAGGTAGAATTAACAACAACGGTCAAAGTTGTGTGGCTTCCAAAAGATTCATTGCCGTAGAAGCTATAGCTGATGAATTTATTGAAAAATTTAAAGAAAAGCTATCAAACTTAGTTGTTGGGGATCCAATGGATTCGAAAACTGAATTAGGACCCATGAGTAGCGAAGAAGCCGCAGTCACTATCATTGACCAAATAAGAAGATCCGTTGACGCAGGAGCAACTATTTTGTTAGGAGGAACGCGTGCTGATATGCCGGGAGCCTTTGTGCAACCAACCATTTTAACCGATTTAAAACCAGAAATACCTGCTTATTACGAAGAACTATTTGGCCCTGTTGCCTCCTTTTACAGAGTGAAAGATGAAGAAACTGCCATTATTTTAGCAAATGATTCTGATTTTGGACTTGGTTGTTCCATTTTTACCAAAGACATTAAACGAGGAGAAAAAATAGCTAATCAAATTGATGCTGGAATGGTATTTATCAATCATCCCACTTGGACGCAGGCTGATTTACCATTTGGAGGTACAAAAGGCTCTGGTTACGGAAGAGAATTGTCTGAATTAGGAATACAGGAATTTGTCAATAAAAAACTCATCCGTGTTAGTGGACTTTCAGATCCTTTGTAGCTTTCATTCAAATAAGTAGAATCATTAAATTTTGTTAGGTAGCATCTTTTCTGGTTTGCCAGATTGGCGCAACGGCATCTAGAACATAGGGGTTTTCCAATCTTCCGCCTATGACCAACGAATTGGTACACGAGCTGGATAACCGTTAATCAGAATATTCAACGCATGTTATCTAACTTAATTTTTTGAAAAACAGAAATAAATAATCAGTGTTCGTGCTAAATAAAACTAGACTATCATACTTTAATACTTAAGAAATCTCGTTTCAAATATTTCTCCTTACCAGAGGTTTTCTGAGCAAAATTTCATCGTTAGGAAATAGGGTAGCGAGTTTTCTGAAGGTATTAAAATCAAAATCAGCTTTATAAAAGAGCATTATATTAAATTTTGTTAGTTTTAAAAAACAGATCATTTAATACAATTATCTTTATATCAGCAATCTAACAACAAAAAACATGAAAACTTACGAATTATTCACACCAAAAAAAGTGGGTTCTATTGATTTAAAAAACAGAATCGTAATGGCACCAATGACACGAAGCAGAGCGATAGGAAATGTTCCCAATGAATTAATGGCCACCTATTACAATCAGCGCTCCACTGCAGGGCTCATCATAACTGAAGGGACATCCCCTTCACAAAATGGATTAGGATATGCTAGAATACCAGGTATTTTTAACGCTGAACAAGTAGAAGGCTGGAAAGCAACAACAGGCGCTGTTCATAAAAATGGAGGGAAAATAGTCGTCCAATTAATGCATTCGGGAAGAATAAGCCATCCGCTTAATATGACTAAAAGTGCTCAAATACTTGCTCCATCGCAGGTAAAAGCTGCGGGGCAAATGTGGACTGATGCGAGTGGATTGCAAGACTTTGTTGTTCCCAATGAAATGACATTACAAGATATAATACATGCCAAAACCGAATACATCAGTGCAGCTAAAAATGCTTTATTTGCTGGCTTTGATGGTGTCGAGTTGCATGCTGCCAATGGGTATTTACTTGAAGAGTTTCTATCGCCCATAAGTAATATCAGAACAGATGAATATGGCGGAAGTATAGAAAACCGTTGTAAATTCGTATTAGAAGTTACGGCAGCAGTTGCTAAGGCTATTGGAAAAGAAAAAACAGGAATACGATTGTCGCCTTATGGTGTAGCTAGCGACATGCCACATTATCCAGAAATTGAAGCTACTTATGACTACTTATCTAAAGAATTGAATAAATTAGATATTGCTTATATTCATCTTGTCGATCATTCTGCCATGGGTGCTCCTGCCGTACCATTAGAAATTAAAAAATTAATTCGTCATAATTTTAAAAACATCTTGATTAGCTGTGGAGGTTATGATAAAGAAAGTGCAGAATCAGCCTTAGAAAGCGGACTTACGGATCTGGTTGCTTTTGGAAGACCTTTTATCAATAATCCAGATTTAGTAGAAAGATTTCAGAACAATTGGCCTTTATCCCAAGATCTTGATATGGATTTGTTTTACACCGCTGATGAAAAAGGATATACTGATTATCCAGCTTATAAAATTTGATTTTAGGATTTATATGACCAAAAGACCGTCTTTTTCTAGCGACTTTCTTTAAAAGAAATCTTGATGAGAAATAGATCTCAGGTACTCTTTTTGTTAGGTGATGAAAAAGATAATTTACTACAAAAAATTTTAGAAAAAATCCCAAAAGGACATCTTCATGAACCGAACCCTTTTCACATAGATGTTAATTTTTTACAATGTAATCGACATGGGCAAACAATTCGAAGTTTAGCACAACGCTATAACCATGATCGACTTTCTGGCATTAGTTATATTTCAATTTTACCTGTAGATTAAGGCATTGAGCATACAGCAGGAAGTTCGTTTGCTTCCAATCCCATTTATTTTGACCCTGAAAACATCATAATTTTAACTATCGAAGGAGGCTGTAACGCTGTCGCCTCTACCATGGACGGATTAGCCATGCTATCTAGAAAATATGCTCATAAAATTCATTTTATGAGCAAAATCAACCATAATGAGCTCCTGACATAACAGGTCAAGCAGATCATTTACGAGTTACTAATCAAGCAGACATCATAAAACAAAAAATACCCAAAAACAATAGTGGTTTTACTGCGATATAAGTAACGGACTATAAAATAACTGTTTACAATTTATGAGTACTCCATTGAACGTCGCTAAAATGTTACAAATCACTGAAATTCAATATTTTGAAATTAATAAAGTGTGAAATATGTAACATATTATTGTAATTTTATAATACTTTTTGACGCGAATACACTCATCTTTGTATAGTAGTTTTAATCCTAAAGAAGAACTTATTTTAAACCTTCTAACAGGAAATAAAAGCTAATTATTTTAAAAATCACACTTAATAGTAAACAAAATCTTAAAAATATGAAACTTCAAATTGGAATTACAGAAGCACATTTAAAAAACAGCATTTCGATCCTATCCTCCATTTTAGCAAATGAAATGACTTTATACATTAAACTAAGAAAATTTCATTGGAACGTATCCGGTCAAAGTTTCATGGAACTTCATAAGTTATTTGAAGGTCACTATACACAACTCGAAGTATCAATCGACGAAACTGCCGAGCGAATAAGCAAACTAGGTGGAAAGACTATTGGAACAATGAAAGAGTTTTCGGAATTAACGATAATCAAGGAATCTCCAAATCAATATCCTGCGCAAAAAGAAATGCTTAAAGAATTATTAGAAGATCATGAAACACTGATTGTTCAATTGCGAAAAGATGTCGATGCAAGTGCAGATGATAATAAAGATGCAGGAACAGCTGATTTCCTTACAGGTTTGATGCAAGATCATGAAACCATGGCATGGACATTACGTAGGTATTTAGAATAATTTAGTAACGATAAAGTACGAATAAAATGGAAAGTAGAGAATCAGAAGTTTATTTAGTTTCAAGAAGTAATTGCAGAGTAGGCACAATTACCGCTAAAAGAGATGTTGAAGAAATTAAAAAAACTAAAGAAACGGACTCTAAACAGTAGCATTTTATAAGTAGTAAAAATACTAAGCACTTATTTTTATTTTAGTATTTCACAAAACAACTACATCGTTTATTTAAACAAGTAGAACCATTTAAAAACTTTTTTCAAAACTGCCTCTATGAGCAGTTCAATGGAAATCATGTTTTTAAATGGTTTATTTTTTTTAAAATAATGGTAAAGAGCAAGCACAGCCAGGCATCTAAAACCCAAAGTAAGCCTGCATAAATGTGGGAAATATACAAATTTTTACAATAGTTCTATAACAAATAACATCCCAATCTTGATGACCTTTGTAGGGAATAATTTAACATAAATAAAATGAAAAAAATCCTATTAGTATGTACCTGCTTAGCATTTACATTTATCGCAAAAGCGCAAACTGAGGACAAGAAATGGAACATTGGTCTTCATAGTGGTGTGACACAGTATCAAGGTGATTTAGGAAATAATTTTTATAAAACTGATAAAGCATTTTACGGTTTTGGAGGTATTTCAGTTTCTCGATACTTAGGTCGTTATTTTGATTTGAACTTTTTAGCTTCAAAAGGAACAATTGGATACAACGATGGAACAGTAAGAAGTTTCAAAAGTGACTTCAACTCTGTAGCATTAAATTTAAGATTTAATATGACAGGTCCAGAATCTGTAGTTAGACCTTATGCTTTTGCAGGAGTTGGTGCTATTTTATTTGACAATGACGTAAACTTTGATCAAGATAGAATTGATTATGCATTACCGACTGCTGGTGGTGGATTAAATTTTAGATTGAGCGATGTAATTACACTTAATTTACAAGAAACGTTCAGTTTTTCTAACAAAGACAGAAGAGACGGTGTTAATGATAATGGTAAAAAAGATGCTTATCTTTCTCACATGGCTGGTTTGACTTTCAATTTGGGAGAGAAAAAAGATGCTGACAATGATGGTGTTGCTGATCGTAAAGATATGTGTCCTGATACTCCAGCAGGTGTTGTTGTTGATGAAAATGGTTGTCCATTAGACAGAGATAAAGATGGCGTAGCTGATTATTTAGACACTTGTCCTGATGTTGCAGGAACTGCATTATTAAATGGTTGTCCTGATTCAGATAATGATGGAGTAGCTGACATTAATGATAAATGTCCTGATACTAAACCAGGAACAAAAGTTGACGCAACAGGTTGTCCTATGGACAATGACAAAGATGGAATACCAAATGACTTAGATCGTTGTCCTGATACAGCTGGTCCTGCAAGTTTAAATGGTTGTCCTGATACTGATGGAGACGGTGTAGCTGATATGGATGACCGTTGTCCTACTGTTAAAGGTACCATGGAAAACAAAGGATGTCCAGAAATTACAAAACAAGATGTTGAAAGAATTACGTACTTAGGAAGTAAAATATTCTTTGAAAACAATAGCGACAAATTAAAAGTTGGTTCATTAGTACAATTAGATGAATTAGTAGGTCTAATTAATAAATACGATGCTTCAAACTTAGTTATCGAAGGACATGCAGATAGTAATGGTGGTGATGCTTTTAATTTAGAATTATCTCAAAGACGTACTGAATCTGTTAAAAATTATTTGATGGAGAAAGGAATTGCTGGATCAAGAGTAACAGCAGTTGGATACGGAGAAAGCAAACCTATCGCAACAAATGCAACGGCTATTGGACGTGCAAAAAACAGAAGAGTAGAGTTGAAAATGACTTACGAAAAATAAGAAGATAAGGTTGGGTTTAGGTTTGGTTAGTTGAGGGCTGTTGGAAACAACAGCCCTCTTTTTTTGTTTTATTTTTAGATCCTTTGAAATATAATTCGAAAATAAAAAAGCATTTTGCACTCTATTCCTACAGTTGAAAGCAATACTTAGGCTTTAAAATTCAGCTCCGACCACCTTGTTTTTCGCCTATTTCTAATAAATTTTAGATTTTATTGACTTTTGGTTTTTAATAAACCTATGCTGCGACCTATTCACGATGCAACTTTTTCAAAAACTTAAGATAGTTTTTAAGTTTTAATTTTCTGTTGCGCGGCTGAAATCGGAAATAACT